>JAFEDM010000182.1 GCA_018241625.1 Pseudomonadota bacterium
GACCTCCTGGAACGGCTGATGGAGGGCGAGACCATCCGCAGCGGCGGCGCCACCCACCCGCGCCTGCGGATTCTGGGCGGCATCGAGGCGCGCCTGGTGCGCGCCGACCGGCTGATCGTGGCTGGGCTGGAGGAAGGCGTCTGGCCGCGCGGCGCGCCGCTGGACCCGTTCCTGTCGCGGCCCATGCGCGAGACCCTGGGCCTGCCGCCGCCGGAGCGGCGCGTGGGCCTGGCCGCCCACGACTTCGCCCAGGCCGGCTGCGCGCCGGAGGTGATCCTGCTGCACACCGAACGCCGCGAGGGCGCGCCGTCGGTGAAGTCGCGCTGGCTCTGGCGGCTGGAGACCCTGGCCAAGGGCGCGGGCGTGACGATCCCGGGCCGGCCCGAAGCGCTGGACTGGGCCCGCGGCCTCGACGCCGCCGCCGACTACAACCCCGCAAAGCGGCCAGCGCCGGTTCCGGACGCCGCCGACCGGCCGACCGCGCTTTTCGTCACCCGCGTCGAGAGCCTGACCCGCGATCCCTACGCCGTCTGGGCGCGAGACATCCTGAAGCTGCGGGCCATGGACCGACCGGACGAGCCGGTGGACGCCCGCGCCCGCGGCACCGCGATCCATGCGGCCTTCGAGCGTTTCGCCATCGACTACCCGGGCGAGGTCCCGCCGGACGCAGCGCGGATCTTCGAGGGCTTCTACCTGGAGGAGCTCGAACGCGCCGGCATGCCGCACGAGGCCCTGGCCCGCGAGGCCGCCCTGGCGCGCGAGGCCGCCGCCTGGGTCGCGGAGCTGGAGGTCCGCCGCCGCCAAGACGGGCGCGGCATCCATGTGGAGAAGACCGGCGAGCTGGAGGTCCAGATCGAGGGCCGACCCTTCAAGCTGTCCGCCAAGGCCGACCGCCTCGAGGTGGACCCGGCCGGCTTCGGCCACATCCTGGACTACAAGACCGGCAAGGCGCCGTCGCAGAAGGTGGTGGACGCCGGTTTCTCGCCGCAGCTCACCCTCACCGCCGCGATCCTGGCGCACGGGGGCTTTGCCGAGCTCGGCGTGCTGAAGCCGGGCGAGCTCACCTATCTGGAGATCACCGGCCGCCGGCCCGCGGGCAAGGAAGAGGTCCGCGCCGCCGCGGGCGAGGAAAGCCATGACGCCGCCGAGCGGGCGTTGGCCGGGCTGAAGACCCTGATCGCGCGCTACTGGGATCCGCAGCAGCCCTTCGTCTCGCGCACCGCCCCGCAGTTCGTGCACCAGTACGCCAGCGACTACGACCACCTGGCTCGCGTGTTCGAATGGTCGACCAGCGGCGAGGAGGGCGACGAATGAGCCGCGCCCTCGACCACGACCAGCAACAGACCGCCGCCGACCCGACGATCTCAGCCTTCGTCACGGCCAACGCCGGGTCGGGCAAGACCAAGACCCTGATCGACCGGGTGGCGCGCCTGCTGCTCGCGCGGGTCGATCCGGAAAAGGTGCTCTGCGTCACCTACACCAAGGCCGCCGCCGCCGAGATGCAGCGGCGGCTGTTCGCCCGCCTGGGCGGCTGGTCGGTGATGGGCGACGAGGCCCTGACCCGCGAACTGGTCCAGCTGGAAGGCCCGCTCAGCCTCGACGGTCCCGGCGACTTCGACACGCGGCGGCTGTCGGAGGCCCGCGCCCTGTTCGCCCGCGCCCTGGAAACCCCGGGCGGGCTGAAGATCCAGACGATCCACGCCTTCTGCGAGAAGCTCCTGCGCCGCTTCCCGCTGGAGGCCGGCGTCTCCCCCGGCTTCCGGGTGATGGACGACGCCGCGGCCGCCGTGGTCGCCGACGCCGCGCGCAAGGCGGTGGCGCGCCACGCGCTGACCGGCCAGGGCCGCGTCGCCGAGGCCTATGCCCGGTTCTCGGTCGCGCTGGATTTCGCGTCCTTCCAGTCGATGTTCCTGGCGTTCGAGGCGCGGCGGGCGGCCCTGGCGGCCTTCTTCGCCGAACGTGGCGGCCTCGCCGGCGCCGCGGCCTGGGTCTGGGACGCCTGCGGCGCAGAGCCCGGCAAGGACCCGGAGGCCCTCGAAGCCGAGGCCATGGCGGCCCTGCCGCGCGCCCTGTGGCGCGACGCCGCTGGGGTCCTGCTCGCGGGCACGGCGACCGACCAGAAGTGCGCCGCCAAGCTCGCCGCGGTCGCCGCCGATCCGGACGCGACCCTGGCCGCAGCCCTCGACGCCCTGTTCACCGAGCGGGGTGAAGGCACGCCGGCCGCCTGGGTGTTCAAGACCTCCGGTCTGAAATCGCGCGAAGACCTGCGCCAGCGGCTGCTCGACGAGCAGGACCGCCTGGCCATCGTCCGCGAGCGGATGCGCGGCGCCCGCGTCGCCGCGGAGACGATCGACGCCCTGGTCCTGGCCGAGGCCTATCTGGCGGCCTACCGCATCGAAAAGACCTCCGCCGGCGCGCTCGACTTCGCCGACCTGATCGAGAAGACCAAGGCCCTGCTGGCCAGCCGCCCGGCCGCGGCCTGGGTGCTGTTCAAGCTGGACGGCGGCATCGACCACATCCTGGTCGACGAGGCGCAGGACACGGCGCAGGACCAGTGGGACATCGTCCGCGCGCTGACCGGCGAGTTCTTCGCGGGCGCCGGCGTCGACGGCAAACCGCGGCCGCTGGAACGCACCC
>JAFEDM010000183.1 GCA_018241625.1 Pseudomonadota bacterium
CGTAGCTGTAGCTGAGCGGCGTCACCGTGCCGTCGGGCGCGACTGCGCGGCCTTCGATGCGGGCCCCGCCGATGGAGACGCTGCGCAGCGAAAGCCCCGGCGTATCGCCGAGCTGCTTGAAGGTCGGATGGTTGGGTTTCGCGTCCACCAGAACCAGCTCGATCCGCGCGCCGTCATAGGCGTGGCTCTTGGCCAGTCGCCGCGTGACCGTCTTCTGGAGGTCCTTGGCGAGATCGTCGATTTCACGCACGCCCAGGGTCTGCACCGCCTTCTTCTGGAGCAGCGGCCCGACGGTCACCGACACGGAAGCCGGCGCGGCGAAGGCCGGCGCGGCCAGCAGGCTCACGGCGGCTGCGATGGCAAAGGTCCGCATGGTCAAATCCTCGGTTCTCGCCCTCTCTCCTAAGGTAAGCCTTGCCGCACGCGGCGCAAGCGGCGCTCAGCGCTTCATGCGTCGCGCCGTTTCGGGATCCTGGGCCAGGGCGTCCTCGATGCTGTCCACCAACGGCCCGTCGGACGTGGCGAAGATCAGCCGATAGGGCTGCGCCGGCCAGCCGGCCAGGCTTTCGAAGCGCGCGGTCCTGGAGGCGAAGGCGTCGAGGCCCGATCCGTCGTCAGGGCCCGGCTCGTTCAGCCAAAGCCCGAACCGATGACCGGGCTTGGCCAGGCAGATGGTCCAGAAGGTCAGCCGGTCGACGCTCTGTCGGAACTCCTGCCGGTCGCCGGGGCAGGGGTCCGGGAAGTTGACGTCCGGCTTGAGCAGGCCGTTGCAGGACATCGGTCGGTCGAAAGTCAGGCGGACGACCACGAAGCCGGGTCGCACGGTTGCGCCCTGCTGCGGGAAGGTCGAGACGAGCCTGGCGGCTGGAACCGAAGGGTCGCGCTTGGGCGGCAGGCATTGCGCCTTGGCGATGACATCCAGTTCGGACGCCACCTTTTCGGGAATAACCACCAGCTCGGAGACCGTCGGGACCGCCGGCTTGGGCGGTGCGGCCTGCGAGGCGCCGGTCAAGCCGAACGCCAGGAAGACGGCGGCGGCGAGGGTGGAGGCGCGAACCGGGACCATGGCGCTATCGGACGCTCAAGCTGTTGCGGCGATGTTTCGGTCGCTCAGGGCTTCAGGGAGACCAGATAGGCGGCGAGGTCGGTGATCTGGGCCGGTGTCAGGTTCCGCGTCGGCCCCTTCATGGGCGCGGCCCCGACGTCGTTCCTGGCGCCCGTCTTGATATCCCAGAGCATGCGCGCGACATAGGCCGCCGAGCGCCCGGCCAGCGGCGGCGTCCCTGGTCCGCCCTTCAGGTCCGCGCCGTGACAGCTGTGGCAGGGCTGCCCGCCCGGCCCGCCGGTTCGGGCCAGAGCCTCACCCCGGGCGACGGCGCCTTTCGGCAGGTAGTCGAGCACGCCGCTGTGCGGGTCCTCCAGCATCGTGCGCTGCCAATCCTCGGCGACCTCGACGATGCGACCGTTCAGCGGGGCCGAGCCGCCGGCGGGCGCCCGGTCCTGCCAACCGTAGTGACTGGGGACGGTCGCCGGCCCGGAGTCCGCTTCCACGGCCTTGAACCATTGGCGGCGGGGCAGGCCGGCGAAATAGGCGGCGGCCTGGTCCAGCTCCGCGTCGCTGACCTTGCGGGCCACGGTGATCATCTCGCCCGTCGCCGGTCGATCCTGTTCCGCCGAGCGGCGCTCACCGCTGCGGAACGCCAGGACCTGGGCCTTGATGTAATCGGCCGGCAGGCCCGCCAGGTCCGGCGCACCCAGGAAGCCCTGGCCGTTGATGAGGTGGCATTCGGCGCAGGGGATCGGCCCGCCCTGTTGGCTGTGGGTGACGACGCCCGGCGCCGGCGGATGCTCGTCGGGGAACCAGTCCGGCGGCCCGCCCTCGTCATCGTTCAATTGCTGGCTCGTCAGGGAAATCCTGCTGCCCGGCGCGGCGTACCGGCCAGGCGGAAGCGTCGGCAAGGGCGCGTCCGGCACCTTCGGGTAGGCCCAGGCGAGGGCAGGCGGCGGAGATTCCGGCGGCTTCGGGTGGCAGGCCGACAGCCCAAGAACCACAGCGATCGCGACGCCACGCCAACTGAAGAACCTCATTGCCCCTCCCGCACCTGCCGCGTTTCGCTTAGCAGCGTTCCGGGACCGCCGGCGCTGGACATTTTTGTTCGTCCGCATGGCCCTCGCGTTGCGGCCCTGCGCAAAGGCGTTAGCTTGCGCCGCGTGATGACGTTTCTCGTGCGCCCCCGGTTGGCGATCCTGCTCCTGGCGGCGACGGCCGCAGGCGCGGAAGCCGCCAGTTCCAACCCCTTCAGCGGCAAGTGGGTCGCCGACCTCTCGACATCGGTCGAGGCCGACCACACAGACGTCTACCTGGTGATGAACGGCCAATATCGCTGCGACAGCTGCGCGCCGCGCCGAGCCTATCCGGCCGACGGCGTCACCCGGACGATCACGGGGGATCCGGGAGTCACCGCCGAGTCGGTCTCGATCTCGGGCCCGCGCAGCATCACCACCCACATGGTCGAGCCGGACATGATCCGCGACGTGACCATGACCGCCGACGCCGACGACCGGACCGCCACCTATGTCGCGCTGGACCGTTGGCCGAACATGGACAAGCCATTGCGGACCGTCTTCAAGGCGATCCGCGTAAAGCCGGCGCCGCGCGGCGCGCACCCCGTCTCAGGTTCGTGGAAGGCGGTCGGCTACACCGAAGTGCCCGAGCAGTATCGGACCGTAGAGCTGCGCCAGAAGGGCGACCGCATCACCATCCGCGCCTTTCGGGGCGGGACCGTCACCGCCACCTTTGGGGGCCCGCCGCAACCCATCAGGGGCACGCTGCACGACACCTACCAGGCCAGGGTGAAACGCATCGACGCGAACAGCTTTGTCGAGACCGTGGAGACCCTAGAGGGCCATCCGGTGACCGAGCGGATCTTCACCCTGTCGGCCGACGGCCAGTCGATGGAGCGGGTGACCAAGGACCTCGACACCCACGAGACCTTCGCCTCGACCTACTATCGGAAATAGCCGCTAGAGCGCGTGCGGCGGGACCGGCCCGCTCGAGCGGCGGAAGCCGACCTGGCGACCGAGCGCGGCGCTGTCGTACAGCTCCCCGGCGCGCACCACCTTGGTCACCCGGCGCAGGTCGCTGATGTCGGCCAGCGGATCTCCGGCCACCAGGACCAGGTCGGCGCGCTTGCCCACCTCGATAGAGCCGCTCTCTCGCTCCAGCCCCATGGCCTTC
>JAFEDM010000184.1 GCA_018241625.1 Pseudomonadota bacterium
ATCAACTTCATCACCACGATCTTCAACATGCGCGCGCCGGGCATGACCCTGCACCGCATGCCGCTGTTCGTCTGGTCGATCCTGGTGACAGTGTTCCTGCTGCTGCTCTCGCTGCCGGTCCTCGCCGGCGCGATCACCATGCTGCTCACCGACCGTAACTTCCACACCCACTTCTTCGACGCGGCCGGCGGCGGCGACCCGGTGATGTTCCAGCACCTGTTCTGGTTCTTCGGGCACCCCGAGGTGTACATCCTGATCCTGCCGGGGTTCGGCATGATCAGCCACATCGTGTCGACCTTCTCGAAGAAGCCGGTCTTCGGCTACCTCGCCATGGCCTACGCCATGGTCGCCATCGGCTTCATCGGCTTCCTGGTGTGGGCGCACCACATGTTCACCACGGGCATGAACGTGAACCTGACCGCCTACTTCGTGGCGGCCACCATGGTCATCGCCGTGCCCACGGGCGTGAAGGTGTTCAGCTGGATCGCCACCATGTGGGGCGGCTCCATCGACTTCAAGACGCCCATGCTGTGGGCGATCGGCTTCATCTTCCTGTTCACCGTCGGCGGCGTGACCGGCGTGGTGCTGGCCAATGCCGGCGTCGACTACCAGTTCCAGGACACCTACTACGTGGTGGCGCACTTCCACTATGTGCTGAGCCTGGGCGCCGTGTTCGCGATCTTCGCGGGCTTCTACTACTGGTTCGAGAAGATGTGGGGCGTGAAGTACCGCGAGTGGCTGGGCGCGCTGCACTTCTGGGTCATGTTCATCGGCGTGAACGTGATCTTCTTCCCGCAGCACTTCCTGGGCCTGCAGGGCATGCCGCGCCGCTACATCGACTACCCCGAGGGCTTCGCCTTCTGGAACAAGGTCTCGTCGATCGGCTACGCGATCACCCTGGTGGGCGTCGGCATCTTCCTGCTGGTGCTGATCGACGCGATGGTGTTCCGCCGCAAGGCCGAGGCCAATCCGTGGGGCGAAGGCGCCACGACGCTGGAGTGGACCCTGTCCTCGCCGCCGCCGTTCCACCAGTTCAGCGAGCTGCCGGTGGTCGAGGCCGAGAGCCACTAGACCCTCCGCGACAACAAGGACCGAGGGGCGCGGATCATACGGTTCGCGCCCTTCGACTTTTGAGAGTAGACGTCCATGGCCATGACCGAGGCCGTTTCCGCACCTGAGAAGATCGCCGCAAAGGGCGTCGTCCGGCCCGCCCGCTGGCAGGACTTCATCCAGCTCCTGAAGCCCCGGGTGATGAGCCTGGTGGTGTTCACCGCGCTCACCGGCCTGGTCTGCGCGGGCGTGCCGGTGAACCCGATCCTGGGCGGCGTCGCCATCCTCTGCATCGCGGTCGGGGCCGGCGCCTCGGGCGCGCTCAACATGTGGTACGACGCCGACATCGACGCCAAGATGCGGCGCACCCGCGGCCGCCCGGTGCCGGCGGGCCGGGTCCAGGGCGCCGACGCCCTGGCGCTGGGCGTGGTGCTGTCGCTGTTCTCGGTCATGCTGATGGGCATGGCGCTGAACTGGCTGGCGGCCGGCTTGCTGGCCTTCACCATCTTCTTCTACGCGGTGGTCTACACGGTCTGGCTTAAGCGCTCGACGGCGCAGAACATCGTCATCGGCGGCCTGGCCGGGGCGCTGCCGCCGGTGATCGGCTGGGCGGCGGCCACCGGGACCGTGCCGCTGAACGCCTGGCTGCTCTGCGCCATCATCTTCATGTGGACGCCGCCGCATTTCTGGGCGCTCAGCCTCTACACGAGCGAGGACTATCAGAAGGCCGGCGTGCCGATGATGCCGCTGGTGGCGGGCGCCGCCTCCACCCGCCGCCAGATCCTGATCTACAGCCTGCTGTTCACCCCCCTGTGCCTGGCGCCGGTGGCTACGGGCCTGGGCGGCGTGACCTATCTGGCGGTGGCCGGCCTCGGCGGCCTGGTCTTCCTGCTGCTGGCCTGGCGGCTGTTCCGCAGCCATGCCGGCGAGGCCGTGGGCGAGCGCAACGACGACGGCCTCTACGACGTCCGCGCCGGCGCCAAGGACGCGCGTAACCTGTTCGCCTTCTCGATCCTCTACCTGACCCTGCTGTTCGCCACTTTGCTGGTGGAGCACCTCGCCGGCGCCCGGTCGCTCAGCCTGATGGGAGGCCTGTCGTGAGCGATCCCGCCCGCGAGACGCCGGTCGAGGCCAGAGCGCGGCGCGGCCGCAACATAGCGCTGGCCGTGGGGCTGGCGATCTTCGTCATCCTGGTCTTCGTGGTCACCCTTGTCCGGTTGGGCGCCAATGTCCTCAAGCAACCCTTCTGATCCCAAGGCGAAGCGGCGGTTCAGCCGCAACGCCCAGATCGCCTTGATCTGCGGCGTGGTGTTCGTCGGCATGGTCGGCGCCGCGTTCGCCGCCGTCCCGTTCTACCGCGCCTTCTGCCAGGCCACCGGCTACGGCGGCACCGTGCGCAAGGCCGAGGCGCAGCCCGACAAGGTGCTGGACCAGACGGTGGACGTCAGCTTCGACACCAACGTCCGCGGCCTGCCCTGGGACTTCAAGGCCGAGACGCCGACCCAGACGGTGAAGATCGGCGAGACGGCGGTGGCCACCTTCAAGGTCACCAACCACGCCGACCATCCGATCACGGCGCGCGCGGTGTTCAACGTGACGCCCGACCAGGCCGGGACCTATTTCCGCAAGCTGCAGTGCTTCTGCTTCTCCGACCAGACCGTGCCCGCCGGCGCGACGGTCGAGATGCCGGTGCTCTACTTCGTCGATCCGCAGTACGCCCAGGACATCAACACCCGCAACGGCCGCTCGCTGACGCTGTCCTACACCTTCTTCCCGGCCACCGACGTGAAGGCGGGCGCGGAAAAGGCGGCGACCGAGAAGCCCGGGTCCGGCA
>JAFEDM010000185.1 GCA_018241625.1 Pseudomonadota bacterium
AAGCTGCGCCGCTGGGTGTCGTTCCACGGCATATCCCTGAATGTGGAGCCGGATCTCGGCCACTTCAGCGGCATCGTGCCCTGCGGCCAGACCGAGCACGGGGTGACCAGTCTGGTGGACCTCGGCCTGCCGGTCACCCTCGCCGAGGCGGACGAAGCCTTGCGCGCCAGCTTCGCAGAGGTGTTCGGCCCGGTCCGGGACGCGCCGCCGCCTCTGTAGACGGCTTCCCGAAAGCTTGAGTCTGCGCCATGAAGGCGCCGATGCTTGACCGTGAGCCCCGCCGCGTTCGCCGCCACCTCCGCGTGGCCGGCTCGCCCGTTGCGTTGCTGGCTTTCGCGCTCGTGGCCGCGCCCGCGTTCGCCCAGCCTCCGCCGATCACCTATCCCGGCTCGCGCGCCCTGCCCGAGGTCGCCGCCTGGCTGCAGCGCGACACGCCCCTGCTGTTGGGCCAGGTGGTCGACGTGGGCCCGTCCGCCGTCACCGCCATCACCTCGGTGTCGCCAATGGGTCAGCCGCGCGGCTTCCTGGCGCGGGCGGCCTCCGAGGCCCTGGCCCCTCAGATCATCGCCGACGAAGGCGTCGCCTCCTGGAGCATCCCCGTGGAGGTCGACTGCGAGCAACGCCTGGTGCGCCTGGGCGAGATGACCGGTTACAAGACCCGCGACCTGAAGACCGACGGCAAGATCGTCCGTGAGCCCAATCCGGAATGGGTGCGGCCGATCCCCAGCGCGCCCCTGGGCGCGGTGATCGCCGCCCTGTGCGACCGCGACTTCAAACGCCCCTTCGCCGCCAAGCGCTACGCCGCCCTCGGCAAGTCGACTCCCGCCGCGCCCGCGCCGACCAGGCTGGCCGAGGCCGCCCCGCCGCCGCTCCGCGCCGCCATCACCCCGAAACCGCAGAAGCCCGAGCCGGCCCCCAAGCCGGAGACACCCGCCAAGGCGGAGACGGCCAAGGCCGAACCGGTGAAGTCCGAGGGGCCGAAGGGCGGCGGGTCGGTGGCCGTTCAGATCGGCGCCTCGCCCTCGAAGCCCGACATCGAGGCGCTGTTGGCGAAGTTTAGGAAGACCCATGGAGCGGAGCTCGGCGGCCTCTCGACCGACGTCGCCACGGTGGAGTCGGACGGCAAGACCGTGAACCGTGCCCTGATCAAGGGTTTCGCCTCCAACGCCGAGGCCGGCGCCTTCTGCAAGCGGCTCGAAGCCTCAGGCCAGGCCTGTTTCATCCGCCACTGAGCCACGGCGCCGATCCGCATTTGACGGCGGCTTTGGGCCGCGCATTCTGGACGCTTCCGCCGCAGGGGGCCTGTCCGTGAACCGCATCAAGATCATCGCGCTGGCCGGCGCGGCCTGGCTCGTCGCCATCCCCGCCGTCGCCGCCAAGGCGCCCACCATCGACCAGTCGCTGGAGATGGCCAGCTTCGGATCGCCGAAGATCTCGCCGGATGGCAGACGCGTCGTCTACGAGGTCACCACGACCAATTGGGAGACCAACGCCTTCGACACGGCGCTCTGGCTGGCCGACGCCGACGGGAGCCACGCGCGGCGCCTGACGCTAGCGGTGAAGTCCAGCACCGACGCCGCCTGGTCGCCGGACGGGCGGATGATCGCCTTCCTCTCCGACCGCCCGGGCGCCCTGCCCAAAAGTCCCGCGGACAAGAAGCAGCTCTACGTCATGCCGGCCGACGGCGGCGAGGCCCAGCAGGTCGCGGTCTTCGAGAAGGGCGTGAACGCGTTCCAGTGGGCGCCGGATTCGAAAAGCCTCATCGCCACCGCCGAGGTCCCCGAAGCCAAGGCGATAAAGGACCGCAAGGAGAGCTTCGGCGACTATCACGTCATCCACGCCGACTATGGCATGGTCCAGCTCTGGCGGGTCGCCCTCCCCGGCCCCGACGCCCATGCCGCCGAACCGCAGCAGATCACCAAGAGCGACAGCTTCAGCGTCGACGGCTTCGACATTTCGCCGGATGGCAGGACCGTGGCCTTCGCGGCCCAGCGCGACCCCGACCTCATCTCGGCCCACACCAGCGAACTCTATACGGTGGCCCTCGCCGACAGCGCGGTGAAGAAGATCGTCGAGGCGCCCGGCCCCAACGTCGATCCGCACTGGTCGCCCGACGGGACCCAGATCGCCTTCCGCGCTTCGCCCGGCGCCAAATACTTCTTCTACGCCAACCAGAAGGTGGCGGTGGTCGGGCGCGACGGCGGGCCGGTGAAGGTGCTGAACCCCGCCTTCGACGAGGACGCCGCGGTGGTGCGCTGGACGCGCGAAGGCCTGTTCTTCGCCGGGCGCAAGGGGACCCAGAGCCACCTGTTCCGGCTCGATCCCGCCAGCGGCGCGGCGGAGGAGATCGCGCTGCCGGGGTCCGCCATGGCCGCCCGCTTCAGCTTCTCAGACGGCACGGCCAAGGTCGCCTACCTGGGCGCGGACGCAAACCGGTTCGCCGAGGTCTATGTCGACGACCTGAAGGGCGGCCAGCCCGCCCAGATCACCCACGGCGGCGACCAGTTCAAAGGCCTGGCCATCGCCCGGCGCGAGGTGGTGAGCTGGAAGTCCGGCGATGGGACCAAGGTGGAAGGCGTGCTCTTCACCCCGGCCGACTTCGATCCGAAGAAGAAGTATCCGCTGCTGGTGGTGATCCACGGCGGACCGACGGGCATCGACACGCCGGTGCTCAGCGCCGACCGCTACTATCCGGTGGAGCGGTTCGTGGAAAAGGGCGCGATCGTGCTGCGGCCCAACTACCGGGGCTCGGCCGGCTATGGCGAGAAGTTCCGGTCGCTCAACGTCCGCAACCTGGGCGTCGGCGACTATGCCGACGTGATCTCCGGCGTGGAGTCCCTGATCGCCAAGGGCTTCGTGGACAAGGACCGCCTGGGCGCCATGGGCTGGAGCGAGGGCGGCTACATCTCGGCCTTCATCACCACCTCGTCGGACCGCTTCAAGGCGGTGTCGGTCGGCGCCGGCATCAGCGACTGGATGACCTACTACGCCAACACCGACATCACGCCCTTCACGCGCCAGTACCTGCTGTCGACGCCCTGGGACGACCCGAAGATCTACGCCCGGACCTCGCCGATCACCTATGTGGCCAAGGCCAAGACCCCGACGCTGATCCAGCAGGGCAGCGCCGACAAGCGGGTGCCGGTCGCCAACTCCTTCGAGCTGCGCCAGGCGCTTGAGGACCATGGGGTGCCGGTCAAGATGGTGCTCTATGACGGCTTCGGTCACCCCATCAACAAGCCCAAGCAGCAGCGCGCGGTGATGGAGGAGAACGAGAACTGGTTCGGCCACTACATCTTCGGCGAGCCGCTGGCGGTGGCGCTGACACCGACGCCACGTCATCCCTCCCCTAACGGGGAGGGTGGCGAGCCTGCGAGCCGGGTGGGGAACGAGGGTTCGGAGCGCTGAGTCAGCGGATGACCCGCACTTCCCCACCCTGGCGCTGCGCGCCTGTCCCTCCCCGTTAGGGGAGGGCGTAGGTAGGCTTGAGCGGGTTCTGGCCGTAGCGGTTGGCGCCCATCTCGCCCGGCATGACCCCCAGTTCGATGATCGCCCAGACGACCACCAGGCCGAAGAGGAAGGCGAGCGGGCCGAACGCGCGGCCGGGCTCCGGCCAGACCGCGGCGATGGCGATCAGCACCAGCGCCGCCCACCATCCGGACCGGCCGCGGTCGTGCAGGCGCTTCGAGAGCACGCAGGCGGCGCAGTAGACCAGCGGCGGATAGACGAACCAGCCGGTGATCCAGTGCAGGGCCGGCGGGGCGAAGTTGTCGTAGACCGCCCCGAACACCAGCAGGATCAGGGCGGCGATCCACGACGGCGCGCGCGCCGCGCGGCCGTCGGCGGAGAAGAACAGCTCGGCCCAGTCGATCTGCGGATTCATCTGCCGCCCCGTGACTCGGGCGCGAGCATAGCCTGAACCGGCGGCCTCAAGCGAATTCGACCAGCACCTCGTCGGCGGCGACGCTGTCGCCGGCCTTGGCGTTGACGGCCTTGACGACGCCGTCGCGCTCGGCGCGGATGATGTTCTGCATCTTCATGGCCTCGATCACCGCCACGGCCTCGCCGGAGCGGACCTGCTGGCCCACGGCGACGTCGAGGGTCACCACCAGCCCCGGCATGGGCGACAGCACCATCTTGGAGGTGTCGGCGGCCTTCTTCGGCGGCAGCTTCTCGTGCAGCTCGGCGATGCGCGGCGTCAGCACCAGCACCTTGGCGCTGGCGGCGCGGTGGCGGATGCGGAAGCCCTCCGGCGCGGGCTCCACCTGGGCGGTGAAGGCGCGGCCGTCCAGGACGCCGCGGAACACCGGCCGGCCGGGACGCCAGTCGATGTCGGTGAGCTTCAGCGTGCGGCCCTCGTCGACAAACTCCACCGACAGCGCCTCGCCGTTGGTGACCCGGACCGCGCGGCGCTCGCCGTTCTCGATCACCACCCAGTCGTCGCGCATCAGCTCCGGCGCGGCTCTGCGGGTGAGCGTGCGGTGCATGGCGCAGGCCACCGCGGCCATCAGGTCGCGCTGGAAGGGCGTGGGCGCGGCGCCCCAGAAGCCGTCCGGGAACTCGTCCTTGATGTAGTTCGTGCTGAGCTTCCCGGACCGGAACCGGTCTTGGTCCATCACCGCCGCCAGGAACGGAATGTTCTGGCCCAGGCCCTCGACGTGGAAGTCCTCCAGCGCCCGGCCCATGGCGTCGATGGCGCCCTCGCGGGTCTTGGCCCAGGTCGACAGCTTGGAGATCATGGGGTCGTAGAACATCGAGATCTCGTCGCCTTCGCGCACGCCCGCGTCGTTGCGGACCTTCGCCCCGGTGGCGAGTTCGCCCTCGGCCGGCGGCTCGTAGCGCACCAGCCGCCCGATCGACGGCAGGAAGCCGCGGTAGGGGTCCTCCGCATAGATGCGGCTCTCGATCGCCCAGCCCTTGATCTTCAGGTCGTCCTGTTTGAACGCCAGCGGCTCGCCGTAGGCGGAGCGGATCATCTGCTCGACCAGGTCGAGGCCGGTGATCAGCTCGGTGACCGGGTGCTCCACCTGCAGGCGGGTGTTCATCTCCAGGAAGAAGAAGCTCTTGTCCTGGCCGGCCACGAACTCGACGGTGCCGGCGCTGTCGTAGCCGACGGCCTGGGCGAGCGCGACGGCCTGGGCGCCCATGGCCGCCCGGGTCTTCTCGTCCAGCAGGGGCGACGGCGCCTCCTCGATGACCTTCTGGTTGCGCCGCTGGATCGAGCATTCGCGCTCGAACAGGTGGACCACGTGGCCGTACTTGTCGCCCAGCACCTGGATCTCCACGTGCCGCGGGCTCTCGATGAACTTCTCGATGAAGATACGGTCGTCGCCGAAGCTGGCCTTGGCCTCGGCGCGAACGGCCGGGAAGCCCTCCTCCACGTCCTTGCGGTTCCAGGCGACGCGGATGCCCTTGCCGCCGCCGCCGGCCGAGGCCTTGATCATCACCGGATAGCCGATCTCCTCGGAGATCTTCACGGCATGGGCGGTGTCGTCGATCTCGCCCACGTGGCCGGGCACGACGGAGACGTTGGCCTTGGCGGCGAACTTCTTGCTCTCGATCTTGTCGCCCATCGCCTCGATGGCGTGCGGGTTGGGGCCAATGAAGACGATCCCCTCGTCGGCGCAGCGCTTGGCGAAGCCGGCGTTCTCCGAGAGGAAGCCAAAGCCCGGATGGATCGCCTCGGCCTTGGTCGCCTTGCAGGCCTCGATGATCTTGTCGGCCAGCAGATAGGACTGCGCCGCCGGCGGCGGGCCGATGAACACGCTCTCGTCGGCCATCTCCACGGCCATCGAGTCGGCGTCGGCCTCGGAATAGACCACCACCGTGGCGATCCCCATCCGGCGGCAGGTCTTGATGATGCGGACCGCGATCTCGCCGCGGTTGGCGATCAGGATCTTCGAAAACATCTACTGAGACTTCTCCCCACCGCCCTGGCGAAGCGGCGGCGCGGACCATAGATTGCCTGTCATGAGCGCGCCACACCTGTCCCCATCGGGTTTCGACCTGACCCCGCCTACCCCTGAGGAACGCAAGACCCTGGAGGCTTCGCTGACGCGCGAGGAAGCCGAGGTCCTGCTGCACCACGGCACGGAGGCGCCGTTCTGCGGCGGCCTGCTCGATCAGAAGGACGCCGGCGTCTACTGTTGCCGGCTGTGCAGCCTGCCGCTGTTCGAGCACAGGACCAAGTTCGAGAGCGGCACCGGCTGGCCGTCGTTCTGGGCGCCGGTGGACGAAACCCATGTGCAGGGGATCCGCGACACCTCCTACGGCATGGTCCGCATCGAGACCCTGTGCGCCCGCTGCGGCAGCCACCAGGGCCACGTCTTCCCCGACGGCCCGCCGCCGACGCGGCTGCGCTACTGCATCAACTCGGTGTCGCTGGAGTTCACGCCCTACGGCGCGCCCCTGCCCGACCGCCTGCACCGCGGTGAAGGTGTGGCGGAGCCTTCGACCGTCAGCTAGGCGCCGAACGAAGGATCTTCCGGCTCAGACTCCACGGGCTCGGTCGCGATCGCGCCCTCCGGCAAAGGATGGCTTTCCTCGGTGATCAGGATGCGCTGCAGCGTCTGGAACAGATAGGCCGTGGACCAGCCCAGAAGCAGCATGCCGTTCAGGGATTCGAACGCGGCCACCAGCCGCCAGCCGGTCGGCACCTTCACATCCGCCCAGCCGGCCGTCGAATAGGCTCCGGCCGAGAGATAGAGGGCGTTGCCCAGGTCGTGCGCCGCCGCGGCCCGGTCGTAGACCGCCGCGTACAACGCCACCTCGACGAAGTGCAGCAGGAACAGGCCGCTGGCGATGCCCAGCGGCACCACCAGCCGGTCGAAGGCGAGCCAGGGCGAACGCAGATGCTTCAGATGCAGCGCCACCAGCCGCGTGAGCCCCAGCAGGCCGACGACGTGGACGACGATGGTCGCCGCGGCCATGGCGAACACGACCGCGAGCTCAGGCAGGACGGGGTGCATCGGACCTCTTCAGGGGAAAGCCGTCCGGCCTGAGCGCGCGTCGCGCGGCGGAGGTTCCCGCCGCTAGGTCTTCTTGCCGCCGTTGGTCGTCGCGCTGCCCGAAGACATGGTGGCGCTGGACGATAAGGGCGACGCCGTCGACGACGGCGCGCCTTCCGCCTCCGCGTCGCGGATCTGGGCGCCCAGGACGCTGTCGCCGTAGCCGCTGCCCGGGGTGGTGAAATAGTTGCCCTTGGCGACCCGCAGGTTGTTCTGGACGTGGGTCACGCCCGGAATGTCCTCCACGATCCGCTCGGCGCGGTGCTTGGCCTCACGGTGCTCCACCGTTCCGGACAGCGTCACCTCGCCGTTCGAGACGGAAACCGACACATTGGAGGCGTCGAGCCAGGAGTCGTCGGTCAGGCGTTCGTGGGCGTCCTCGCTGATCCGTTCGTCGGCGCGCTTGTAGCCCTGGGGCCCACGGCCGCGATGGCCGTCGCTGCGATAGGCGCCGCCGGTCCGCGGATTGGTGGAAAGGTCGTCATACGCCTGGCCCTCGCCGCCCGCGTTGAACCATTCGGCGACCTGGCGGCCGGTGCGGCGCAGGAAGCTGCCCGCCTTGTGCCCGGCCCGCTCCCAGCTGTCGCCGGAATCGCGGCCGTCATAGGTCATCCGCCGGCTGTCGCCCCGGCCCGCGTCGCCATAGCCGCGCTCGTAGTCATAGCCGCCGGTCCCGCCGCTGGCCGGCCGGCTGTAGTCGCTGCGGTAGTCGGTGTAGCCGCCCTGGTAGCCGCGATAGCCGCCATAGCCGGGACGCCCATAGCCCTGGGCGTGATAGCGCGCCCGTGTGGGGCTGAAGCCGCCGGGATCGGCCTCGCCGTACTCCCCGGCGTAGACCCGGTCGCTGCCGTTGTCGCCATAGTAGCGGCCACCGTCGGTCTCGTCGCGATAGTCCTCCTGGCCATAGCCGCGCCCAGTGGCGGATGAGGGCCGGCTGTAGTCGCCGCGGTTCATCGCAGGGCTCACCCCCGTGTAGCCGGGCGACTGCCAACCCCGGTTATAGCCGACGCCGGTGTCGCGCTCGCCGAACACCCGGTCGCGGTCGCGTCCGTCGCGCTGGGCGGCATAGCGGTCGGGCTGATCCTCGCCCTCCCAGCTCCGGTTCTCGTCGTAGGGCGAGCGCTCGTCGCGGGACCGGAAGTCCTGCGCGCTGTAGTCGCGGGTGCGGTAGTCGCTCACGCCTCGCCGGTCGCGTTCGCGCATCCGGCGCTCGTCATCGTCCATCCAGCTGTAACCAGCCATGGGAAATCCTCCGTGCTGCGATGCGACCACAACCGGAGCCCGGGCCTTTCGGTTCCTGGGAAATCAGACCCTAGGCCTTGCGGTTCCCCCGGCGGCGCGCGATGGCGCCCCGCGGCAAGGCCCCGTCCGCCTCGTCCTCCCACATCAGATGGCGTAGGATGGCGAACAGGAAGGCGGTGGACCACCCGATCAGCAGCATGCCGTTGATCGATTCCAGCGCGCCCACGACCCGCCAGCCGGGGGGAAAGCCGCCGCCGGCCCCAAGCGTCGAATAGGTCTCGATGGAGGCCACCAACGCCGCCTCCAGGCTTTTGGCGACATGGCCCTGCCAATAGACCAGGGCGTACAGCCAGATCTCGGCCCCGTGGACGATGAAAAGGCCCAGCACGATCCCCACCGGCACCACCATCCGGTCCAGATGCACCCAGCCCGTCAGGCGCCGCAGGTGCCAGCGCAGGGTCAGCTGCAGGACGTCCAGGCCGACCAGGTGGACGACCACCGTCGCCGAAACCAGTCCCGTGGCGATCAGCAGTTCGTGGAGGAGCGGGTCCATGGCCCCCTGGCGCGGCTAGAGCGGGATGTTGTCGTGCTTCTTCCAGGGATTGGTGAGCTGCTTGCCCTTGAGGTTCTTCAGCGCCTTGACGATGCGGCGGCGCGTGCCGTGCGGCATGATCACGTCGTCGATGTAGCCGCGTGAGGCGGCCACGAACGGGTTGGCGAAGCGGGCCTTGTACTCGGCCTCCCGCGCGGCGATGGCGTCCGGGTCGCCGATCTCGGAGCGGAAGATGATCTCCACCGCGCCCTTTGACCCCATCACCGCGATCTCCGCCGTCGGCCAGGCGTAGTTGATGTCGCCGCGGATGTGCTTGGAGCTCATCACGTCATAGGCGCCGCCATAGGCCTTGCGGGTGATCAGGGTGATCTTCGGCACCGTCGCCTCGGCATAGGCGAACAGCAGCTTGGCGCCATGGCGGATCAGGCCGCCCTGCTCCTGCTTGGTGCCCGGCATGAAGCCCGGCACGTCGACGAAGGTGATCAGCGGGATCTCGAAGGCGTCGCAGAAGCGCACGAAGCGCGCGCCCTTGCGGCTGGCGTCGATGTCCAGCACCCCGGCCAGGAC
>JAFEDM010000186.1 GCA_018241625.1 Pseudomonadota bacterium
CGCCGCCTGCGCCCGCGTCGCGAAATCCCGCGTCATGGCCAGGTCCAGCCCCGCGAGCTCCGAGAGCCCCGCGGCCTCGGCTTCGGTGATGCAGAGGGCGTCCGACATGCGGGCGCGAGTGGATCACGGCGGTGCGTCAGATGCGGACGTAGTGAGCCAGCCGTATCGAATGAAGTGGGCGGATGACGACGACCGCCTCCGACCCTTAGCGAATGCTCCCTCGTTCCGTCATCCCGGCCGGAGCGCTCGTGAGAGCGCGGAGAGCCGGGACCCAGCATCTCCCGCCTTGATGCAGCGGTTGCGGCTCGCCGCGTCGAGGCCTGAGCGGCTGGGTCCCGGATCGGCCTGCGGCCGTCCGGGATGACGGAGGGCTTGAGGTTGGTGGAAAGTCTGCTTCCCACCCAATGCAGACGTCCCGGGAGTCCACTCGTCATCGCTCTTCACAAGATCCTCCCCCAGCGCGGAGCGCGATTGAGGGGGGAGGTGTCGGCGAAGCCGACGGAGGGGGTTGCAGCCCACCGTGATCTCCGCCGTAACCGGCGCGCACCTCAGTCCCCGTGCTGCAGGAAGCCCCAGATCGTGCGCTCGGTGCCTATCCGCCCGGGTCGCCGTCGCCCCGGCTCTCTCACCGGAACCGCGCCGCCGCCTGCGTCTGGGCGCGCGCCTCGTCAGACTTGCCGAGCCTGGCCAGGGCCTGGCTCCAGCGCAGGTGGTTGGCGACCCAGTGCGGGGCGAGCTTGTCGGCGGCCGCGAAACGCTCGGCCGCGCCGGCGGCGTCGCCCTTGGCCAGCAGCGCCTCGCCCCAGGTCTCCACCGGATCGGCGAAGCGCGGCGCCCTGGCCGCCGCCGACTTCGCCAGACGGATCGCGCCGTCAGCATCGCCGCGGGCCAGGAGAACCTCAGCCCAATCGGCGTAGGCGAAGGACGGTGTCGGTGCCTGGCGCACGGCTTCGGCGAACCAACGATCCGCGCCACCCCAATCCTTGGCCGCGGCCGCGATCTGGCCGCGCACACGCAGGCACTGGTAGCAATCCAGCGGCGTCTTGCCGATCAACGCCTGCGCGCCCGCCAGGTCTCCGGTGCGCGCCAAGGTCAGCGCCTCCAGCGGCCAGATCCAGACCTGCTGCATCAGGCCATACGACGGCCGCTTGGCGCGCCCGGCTTCCAGGGCCGCATCGACGTGCCGGACGTCGGCCAGGGCGGCGGTCCAGTCGCCGCGTTCGACGGCGATCGAATAGACCGGCAGCGCCTCGAACGCGCCTTCCTCGATGTCCGCCACCATCGTGAAGTCCGCCGGGGTCTGCGCCGAGCGCTGCAGCGCGGTGGCGGCGGGCAGGTCATGCCCGAGGGCGAAGGCAGACTCGGCGATCGCCGGCCCGAAGGTCCCATAATGGCTGCCGCCGACCAGCCTGGCGGTCTCGATCCAGGTGCGCGCCGAGGCCAGGTAGTCGGGCGTGATCAGTTGCAGGTAGCCCCGGCCGAGGAGCTTGTTCAGCACATAGAAGTACTGGCTGGTGTCGGGCAGGCGCTTCTGGTCGTCGTGGTCGAGGAGCTTGGAGATCGCCAGGACCGCCTCGTCGTGACCGGACCAGACCGCGGCGTTCACCATGCTGATGTGGTCCGAGAGATCGGAGCCGGGGCCGAAGCCCAGGCCCTTGGCGGCGTGACTGCGCGCCGAGGCCAGGTCGCCGTGATCGTCGAGGTCCTTGATGGCCAACCGCGCGTAGGCCCAGCCGCGCTCACTGGGAGGCCCGTTCGTGGCCAGATCCTCGAGCACCGGGAAGGCTTCTTCGGCGCGGCCGACGCTGTCGAGGTACTCGGCGTAGCGGTAGGGCTGGTTCGCCCTATAGACCGCCTCGGCCGCCCTCTGCGCCTGCTCGTCGAAGGACGTCGCCGGGCCGGTGAAGGTCTGCGGCGGCGCGTCGCCCATGCGCGCGGTGACCGCGATGCCGGTGGGCGTGGTCAGCACCTCTCCGGAGACCCGTGTGACATGGCCGACCTTGTCGCGCAGCAGCTTCTCGAACTCGCCGAAGGTCAGGCCCGTCTGCGGGATCTCCACCTTCACGTCGCTGCCCCAGTTGCCTTCATAGGACTGCGCGGGTCGATCGGAGTTCTCGGTCGCGGTCTGCAAGGCCTGCAACTTGTCGAGGAAGCGGCTCGCCGCCACCTGGCCGGTCAGGCCGCCGCGGGCCAGGTCCGGCGGCACGGAGAAGGCCTCAATCTCCAGACCGTGCTGCTCATGCGCGTGCCAGACCATGGCCGCGAGCAGGGTCACCACGGCCGCGCCGGTGAGCGCGGTCATCAGCTGCAGCAGCGCCCGCATCCGGTCGCTGAACCGGCCCAGCCGCAGTCGCGACAGAGCCAGGTCGCCGGTCTCGGTCAGGTGCTCCACCTGCAGCCGCGCGAGGCGGGTGTGCTCGGCGAGGAAGGCGTCGAGCTCAGGATCGCCGCCAGCCCTGCCCTTCGCCCGGCGCCGGGCGAGCGCCATCGAGAGCGCTGCGCCGACGCCGGCGTCGGCGACGGTCGGCTCCGCGACCTCGGCGTCGCGCGCGTCCTCAGCTTCCGCCATGGCCGACCCATCCCCGCTTGCTCTGTGCTCTATGGCGCCGCTTGCGTAGCACGCGCGCTCGGCCGTGGGGCAACCGGTCAATAATGTTCACCCCGGAGGGCGCCTGGGTCCGGCCAGGGATAGGGAACAGACCTTCCCGCCTTGGACGACCGCGCCCCCGCCTACCGCAGCCCCGCGTTGATCGCGTCCAGCGCCTTGGCGCCCGGCACCAGGTCGCCCGTGCCGAGTTCGTTCAGCGGCGTGTCCACCGTCTCCAGGGCGTCGTGCAGGTCGCTGGCGTCGGGGTCGACGTAGAGCAGGCCGGTGACGATCTGGCCGCGCGCCTGGCGGGCCTGGAGGTAGCCCAGGGCCTGGGCGCGGTTGTTGGGGTTGTAGAGCTCGGCCAGCTTGTGCAGCGACAGCACCGAGCCGTCGTGCTGGGTCACCTTCACCGTCGTGCCCGGCGCATAGTCAACGCTGATCGGCGAACGCTCGGTGATCACGTCCAGCCGGTTCACCGCCTCGTTGTGCTCGCGCACATAGTCGAAGCTCTTGGTCGAGCCCGCGTGGTTGTTGAACTGCACGCAGGGGCTCAGCACGTCGATGAAGGCCGCGCCCTTGTGGCTAAGCCCCGCCTTGATCAGCGGCACCAGCTGGTCCTTGTCGCCGCTGAACGAGCGGCCGACGAAGGTCGCGCCAAGCTGCAGGGCCATGCCCACCAGGTCGATGCCGGCGTCGTGGTTGACCACGCCGCGCTTGGACTTGCTGCCCTTGTCGGAGGTGGCGGAGAACTGGCCCTTGGTCAGGCCGTACACCCCGTTGTTCTCGACGATGTAGAGCATGTTCACGCCGCGGCGCACGGCGTGGGCGAACTGGCCAAGCCCGATCGAGGCCGAGTCGCCGTCGCCGGAGACGCCGAGGTAGATCAGGTCCTTGTTGGCGAGGTTGGCGCCTGTCAGCACCGAGGGCATGCGGCCGTGGACGGTGTTGAAGCCGTGGCTGGCGCCCAGGAAGTAGTCCGGGGTCTTGGACGAGCAGCCGATGCCCGACAGCTTGGCGATGCGGTGCGGCGGCAGCTCCAGCTCATAGACCGCCTGGATGATGGCGGACGAGATGCTGTCGTGGCCGCAGCCGGCGCAGAGCGTCGAGACCGAGCCCTCGTAGTCGCGCCGGGTGAACCCCAGGCTGTTGGTCGCCAGCTTCGGGTGATGCAGCTGGGGCTTCAGGATGTAGGTCATTCCGCCGCCTCGATCTGGCCTAGCGCGAGCAGTTGGGCGATCTCGCCGGCGATGAAGCGCGCGGTGATCGGGGTGCCGTCATAGTGCAGCACCGGCACCAGCTTGGCCGGGTCGATCTCGCCCTCGTTCATCAGCAGGGTCCGCAGCTGGGCGTCGCGGTTCTGCTCGACCACGAACACCCGCTCGTGCTGCGCCACGAACTCATAGACCTCGTCGCAGAACGGGAAGCCGCGCACCCGCAGCGCGTCGAGGTGGCGGCCCTGCCCTTCCAGATGCTCCAGCGCCTCCAGCATCGAGGGCGTCGTCGAGCCGAAGTAGATCACCCCATCCGGCGTCTTGCGCTTGGCGTCGCGGCGGACCGGGGCCGGGATCAGGGCCTTGGCGGTCTCGAACTTGCGCAGCAGGCGCTGCATGTTGTCGACGTAGACCGCGCCCTCTTCCGAATAGCGCGCATA
>JAFEDM010000187.1 GCA_018241625.1 Pseudomonadota bacterium
ATAGAGCCCATGGACGACGGCGGACCGCCGCTGAAGTCCTGGGAGACCCGCCGTCGCCGCATCGTCGAAAAGGGCGACAGCGGTCAATGGGAACCGGTCTACGACCTGTAAAGGAGACGCCCCGATGGCCCAAGAGTTCACCTATGACGGCGAGGGCTTTGGCCGCTGGGACGGCTCGAAGCTGCCCGACTGGCTCGTGCGCTCCCTCGCGCCCTACAAGGCCGAGGCCCGTGACCGTAGGCTTCAGGAATTGTGGGACGCGCTGACCGCCGCCCGCGCCGCCCGCAACACCAGTCAAGGATAGGCCCGATGGACGCCAAGATGCCCGACCCGCCCGCCTTTGAGCGCGATGAACAACAGGGCAAATTCACAGCCACAGTCCGCGTTCGAGGTGAGGTGCGCCTCTCCATCGAAGCGGCAAGCCCTGAGGAAGCGCGAGAGAAGGCGTTGGTCGAGATCGACCGCATGGAAGCCGAAGGCGTGGATTATCTCGATGAAGTCCACGACCTCGATCTCGGCTATGTGGCCAAGGACCCCGTCATGTACCTTGTGCTGCGAGACGGAAAGACCATGCGGTCGTCGCGCCTAGAGCCCGGCGACGAGCCCCGCGCTCCGACCGAGCACGGCTTCTGAGAAGGAATAGGCCCGATGTGGCCCTTCCGACAGCGCCAGAAGCCGCCAGCCTTCGACACCGGCGACCGCCCAACGATCCTCGATTTCGGCGGTGAGCATGTGGTGGTTTTCGACCCCAACGGGCGGCAGCGCAGCACGGGCGACGAGGCAGTAATTCGCGAGGCGGCACGCGCCATCTTCGCACCAGAGAAGGAATAGCCCCCGATGGTCTTCGCCAAGGCCCAGCGCCGCACCCCATTGGCCACCGAGATCAGGCCGAACGACGGCGCAAAGCTCGTCGACAACCGCTGCGAGGACACTGACGAAGTGGTCGGCCACGGCAACCTCCATGTGGAGCAGATGGACGCTCGGAGGTTCTGGGCTCGCCTCTCCGTGGCCGATGGCCCAGACGTCGTGATGTGGTTCTCGTCGAAGTCGAAGATCACCCTCACCGCCGAGCTGGAGG
Organism: Pseudomonadota bacterium; assembly: GCA_018241625.1. GTDB lineage: Bacteria > Pseudomonadota > Alphaproteobacteria > Caulobacterales > Caulobacteraceae > Phenylobacterium. Next base: position 1,079 of record JAFEDM010000187.1, read on the forward strand.
AATAGGCCCCGATGGCAGAACGCGACGAGGTTATGGAGGCCCTTCGGCAGCTCGAAATCCACTCTCCGACGTGGGTAAGGAAAATCCGTGCCTATATCCGGAAGCTGGAGCGCCGGGCCCCATGAGGTGCGAATTGACCATCGCGAAGGTGAACAGCAGCAACGACGAAGACGTGGTCCGCATCGATGCTTGTGACGGAGCCGCGCTCCTCGCCCGCGTCGAACTTCCCCTTGAGTGGTTCGCGAAGGCGCTGATGGGGCGCTCATGCGTGCCTGCCGAGTTTCGCACTGACAGGAAGGAATAGGCCCCCCACCTAGATCGCCGCCCAGGCGTCGAACAGGGCCCCACCGAGCTGTAGCTGGCCGGTGGCGTCGTAATGCACCAGGTCCGGCTGCTGTTCGAAGCCGATGGTCTTGACCGAGGCCATCAGCGGGTCGGCCACGTCCGCCGACCACTGGCCCACGCGGACGGCCTGGTTGTCGGCCGGCGCGCCCATGGTGTCCTCGATCCGGCTCTCCAACAGCACGCCGGCGCCCCACGCCCCGCGCGCTGCTGCGTCGAAGGCGGCGAGGTTCGTTCCATAGGCCTGGGCGTCGGCGCTCACCTCGGCGTCGTTCTCGCCTAGCACCACGAATCCAGCGTCGTAGTGGTCGAAGGCGTGCGCGCCGCCCGACAGGTTGCGCATGGCGTCCGCCGCGGCCTGGGCAGTGCTGGCAAAGTAGGCGCCACTCGAGGGGGCCCAATCCACCGCCAGGGTCGTGCCGCCCTTGACGGTCAGGTCGTCCTTGACGATCCAGAGCACCGAGCCGTCACCAGCGTGGGACGACAGCCAGCGGTTGGCGATCGCTACCTCCGGCCCCCAGTCGCCCGGGTTCGCCGGCGTGCCGGTGTTCATGCCGGGGTTCATGTAGTTCCAGTTGTAGGAACCGTCGGCCTGCCGGGCCCAGATCTGCACCTGCCAGGTCGGCGTGTAGGGCGCGGGTCCGGTGTTCAGGTATCCCAGGGCGTTTGAGTCCCCGGCGATGATGATGTGAGCGTCCGACATGGCCGGACCCCACCCGGCCTACGTCGCCACCCTTGGACACCATCCCCACGTGCTCGCACCCAGGGCCGCGGCCTTTACAACCCCAACCGCACAACCAACGGAATTGACTACAGAATTCAGCGGACTACGAATCTGAGGGTCGGACGTTCGAATCGTTCCGGGCGCGCCATTTCTTCCTGAAAAATCAGTAAGGTGACTGCGAAGTTGCCGTAAACATCGGACCGTCGGACTCGAATTGGCACGGGCCTTGAACGGGCGAATGCGGTCTAGGTTATTGTTTTCATGAGTTTATATTGCTTGCTATACTTGATCTGGGCTCGTCGAGCCCGATCATGGTCTGACCAACTGATTTCTTATCCGAAAATCGGATGCATCTTTCGGATGAGCGACCATTTCGGGCGACCGCTCGGGAGACGGTTACGCGCGCGCCGAGATCAATGGCGCAGGAATTGCGAGGCGAGCACGCAGACGGCGAAGAACGCCAAAATGCACCAGGACGCCACGTATGCGCGGCGACGGCGCGCCATATCGCGGTTGTAGGGAGCTGCTCGGAAGAAGCGGGCGCGCGTCATCTCAAGTCTCGTTTCCTTATGCCAGGGGCCGTCCGCCTCGCGACGTCAGAGACCGGACCAGGCGGACAAGGTGATGGAGGGCGAGGTCGCGATTGTCCGGCCGCCAGGAGAGGGCGTCGGCGGCGCGGCTCGCGTTCGGCCGGAAGCTGACCCCCGGATAGGGCTCTGTCGCGTCGCGCAGGGGCGTTGATGCCGTCGCCGTGGCAACGCCAAAGCGCCCACCCGACCCTGCGGGGTGGATCATCAGCCCGAAGGCCGGGAAGGCAGGAGGTCCGGCCATCTCAGGCCGCCTTCCGCAGGGATGGGGCTCGCCGACGTGTGACGAAGAGGGTCCGACGGCCTGCGGTGACGCGCCGCTCGGCGACGAATCCGTTCCGCTCCAGGAGCCAGTCGACGCCAAGGGCGTCGGGCCCGGCGCGGAGCTGGAAGATGAAGAACCCGCCCGGCCGCACCTGGCGGCCGACCGCCAGGAGCCGCTTCAGTTCGATCTCGCCGCAAGTCTGGGCGGCGATGATCGCGTCGGGCTCCTCGTGGAGTTCTTCATACGGCGCGCCGTCGTCCGCGCGGACGTAGCCGACCTGATCGTAGCCGCGCCGGCAGAGCCAGAGCAGCGCGGGAAGCGCACCCGGTCCGGTGACGCGGATGACGCTCGACTTTGTGACGCCCACGCTATCCAAAAGAACGCCGAGCGAGGCGGCCTGCGACGGGCTGGGTGTGATGGATTTCGTCATCGACGCCAGAACCTGACAAGCGAAACCCGATGGGGTTTCACAAGCGCGCTTTGTCCCATGTCGACGCGTAAGGTCTCCATTCGGATCGGCGGGGTCGGTCGTAAGTGAAAGATCAAGGCGATGCTTATTTTGGGCTTATGCCAAAGCCTCCGATCCGCATCGAAGCCTTACGGGCCTCAGGTCTAAGACACACGCAAGTTGCTCGCGCTCGCCGGTCAGTTCGACCGGCGGCGGTCGGGCGCTTTCCCGTGTGTGCTTCGATGATCACCTATGCTGTTCAACCCATTCTGCCCCTCGCCGTGGACGGCGAGGCCATAGGCCGGGTGCTGCACCATGCGGGCGTCGAGAAGGCCGACCGCATCTGGGTCACGGGGCCGGCCGGACTGGCGGCTTTGCTCTGGATGAACCGCCAGGGCTTTCGTGGAGCGTCCTATGTGGCGCTCGACCGCCTGGCCGGGATGCGGCCGTCGGACGCGGTCCTGATCCCGCACGCCTGTGCGCCGGCCGAGATGGCGGCCGCGCTCCGCAAAGCCACCTGCCTGCGCGAGGGTGGCGCGCTTGTCGTCCAGGTCGCGGGAGAGCTGTCCGCCGATTCCCTCGGCGACGTCCCTTCGGCCTGGAGCCTCTGGGCTACAGAGTCCAGCGGCGGCTCTATGAAAAGGGCCGCACCGTCTGCATCGCACGATGGGAAGGCCGCTCGCACCTCAGCGTAGCCGCCTAGAATTCCGCCTCGCAAAGGCAAGGTCGGCGCGCACCCTTGAGCGGCGTGCTCCTGGGCGAGCCGGGTGGCGAGCACCGGGCGCAGCCGGCCCGCCACCTCGGTATCGGTATCTTGCATGGCGCATCTCCGAATCCGCCGCCGCGGCGACCCCGCGAACAGCCTGCCAAAGGACGTCAGGCCGCAACCCGCCGAGATGGCGCGGACAATCGACTGGGACTGTCGCTGGGCATGGGGTTTCGGGTCCTAAGGCCCCGCTTGCCGGGGCGGCGCGCAGCCGCGCGCCGTCGCGCGACGCCGTCAAGGTGTTTGGCGACCGGCCCTGTCCGGACCCGTACCACGGCAGTGTGGGGGTTTGG
>JAFEDM010000188.1 GCA_018241625.1 Pseudomonadota bacterium
AAATTCGGCGGCACGTCCGTGGCCGACCTGGAGCGCATCCGCCGCGTGGCGCGGCTGGTGAACGCCGAGGTGCAGGCCGGGCACAAGGTCGCCGTGGTGGTCTCGGCCATGGCCGGCAAGACCAATGAGCTGGTGGCCTGGACCGACGGCTCGGGCGCGGCGGCGCAAGGGCTGCCCGCCTCCGACGACGAATACGACGTGGTGGTGGCCTCCGGGGAACAGGTGACCGCCGGCCTGCTGGCCATGACCCTGCGCAACATGGGCGTTCCCGCGCGCTCGTGGCTCGGCTGGCAGATCCCGATCATCGCCGACGACGCCCACGGCCGGGCGCGCATCGACGACATCCCGCCGGAGAAGCTGTCCGAAGCCATGGACAAGGGCGAGGTGGCGGTGATCGCGGGCTTCCAGGGCGTGACCCGCGACGGGCGCATCGCCACCCTGGGCCGCGGCGGCTCCGACACCAGCGCCGTCGCCATCGCCGCCGCCATCAAGGCCGAACGCTGCGACATCTACACCGACGTGGACGGGGTCTACACCACCGACCCGCGTATCGAGGCCAAGGCCAGGAAGCTCTCCAAGATCTCCTACGAGGAGATGCTGGAGATGGCGTCCCTGGGCGCCAAGGTGCTGCAGACCCGCAGCGTCGAGCTGGCCATGGCGCAAGGCGTGCCCGTGCGGGTGCTGTCGAGTTTCGTTGAGCCGGGCGAAGCGCCGGGCCAGGGCACCATCGTGTGCGACGAGGAGGAGATCGTGGAAAAGCGCATCGTGAGCGGGGTCGCCTACAGCCGCGACGAGGCGAAGATCAGCCTCTTCGGCCTGCCCGACCATCCGGGCGTGTCGTCCCAGATCTTCGGCGCGCTGTCGGACGCCAACGTCAACGTCGACATGATCGTCCAGAGCCACGCCCGCTCGGAAGGCGCGGCCAACATGGAATTCACGGTCGGCAAGCGCGACGCCGCCCGCGCCGTCGAGATCGTCCGCGCCCACCAGAAGGAGATCGGCTTCGAGGACGTGGCCGTGAACGAGGACGTGGCCAAGGTGTCGGTTATCGGCGTCGGCATGCGCAGCCACACCGGCGTCGCCAAGACCATGTTCCAGGCCCTGGCCGAAAAGGGCGTGAACATCCAGGTGATCTCCACCTCGGAGATCAAGATCAGCGTGCTGATCGACGCGGCCTACACCGAACTCGCCGTCCGCGCCCTGCACGCCGCCTACGGGTTGGACCAGCTCTGATTGGCCGCGTCGACGGACTTCGGCTTCAACCTATGCCTTCTCCGCCGAACCGGTCAGCCGGAACGCCGCCCAGGTCCCGGCCAGGGCCAGCGGGATCACGGCGGCGAACACCCAGAAGGACGCGGCGCGCGAGGTGGCGTCCGTAAGCCCGCCTGAAAAGCCCACGAGGTTGGCCGCCACGCCGCTGATCGCCGAACCGGCCGCCGCGCCGGTCTGGCGCACGGCGGTGATGGCCGACGAGCCGATGGCCTTGTCATCCTCCGAGAGCGCCATCATCAGCCGGCGGCTCATGAACGACCAGGAGAAGCCGAAGGCCGCGCCCATCAGCGACCCGCCGACCAGCACCCAGGCCAGCGGCCCGTCCGCCATGGTGAAGGCCAGGACCACCAGGCTGGCCAGCAGCAGGGCCGTGCCGATGCGAATCCAGTAGCCGTCCCAGCGCCCGGTGACATTGGCCACCAGCATGGCCGCCAGCGTCCAGGCCGCCGACTCCGAGCCGATGGCGTAGCCCGCCCACAGCGGGGTGAAATGGCGCAGCTGCTGCAGGATCGGCGGGGCGTAGATGGCGAAGCCCATGGTGGCGGCGGTGAGCGCGAACATGGCGAAATAGCCCGAGCCGCAGACCGTGCGCAGGTCTCCGGCCCGATGCGGCAGCAGGCGCACGGCGAGCCGGCCATCCAGCCAGACGACGACGCCCAGGACCACCAGGCCCGCCGCGACCAGCCCGATGGACAGCCCGGCGCTGGTGAGCACGTCGGCCACGGCGATGGCGCCGACGCCGACGCCCAGTACGGCAAGCTGGGTCCAGGGGATGCCGGGTCCGCCGCCGGCCTTCGACGCGCCGGCCAGCAGGAAGGGCGCGGCGGCGGCGAACAGCGCCGCCTGCCCCGCGAACAGCCAGAAGACGTCGCGCCAAGTGCCGGCCTCCAGCACCGCGCCGCCGAACAGCGGCCCCAGCACCGTGGCGACGCCCCACACGAAGGTAACGGCTGCGAACACCCGGGCCAGGTGCCGCTCGGGGAACAGGAGGGCGATCGCCACCATGGCGAAACCGCTGATCCAGCCCGAGCCCAGGCCCTGGATCAGCCGCCCGGCCAGGAAGATCCCGACGTCGGGCGCCAGCGCGCTCATCACGCAGCCGCCGGCCATGATCAGGCCGGCGATAGCGGTGGCCCCGCGCAGGCCGAAGATTTCCGAGACGCGGCCGGAGCTGGCCCCGGCCAGGATCGCGCCCACCAGGTAGCCGGCCGTGGCCCAGGAAAAGTAGCCGTAGCCGCCGAGTTGGGCGCCGACGCTGGGCATGATGGTGGCGGTGACCAGGCTGTCGGCGGCGTTCAGCCAGACGCCCAGCATGATCAAGGCGAAGCGCGGCAGGCGGCCGTCGGCCAGCAGGTCCGCCCAGCTGTTGCCGCCTTCCTGCGTCGCCTTACTCATTCGACAAGCTTCTCCTTGTCAATTTGGCTAGACGGTTGCGCTGAATATTGCAATGCTGGACTTGTCGAATGCGCAGCCCGACCGACCAGATCCTGCTGAACCTCAAGATGCGCGGGCCGCAGGAGACCCTCGCCATCGCCGAACGCCTGGGCGTCAGCCGCCAGGCCGCGTTGCAGACCCTGGAGCGCCTCGCCGCCGACGGCCTGGTGGAGCACGTCACCGAACGCCGCGGCGTCGGCCGCCCGCGCCGGCTCTGGTCACTGGGCGCCAAAGCCCAGGGCCGCTTCCCCGACACCCACGCCCAGCTCACCCTGGAGATGCTGGACGCCGTCCGCGCCGAGTTCGGTGAGGAGGGCGTCGACCGCCTGATCGCGCGGCGCGAACAGGCGCAGGAAGACGCCTACGCCCAGGCCCTCGAACCGGCCCAGACCTTCGAGGCCCGCCTCGCCCGCCTGGCCGCCCTGCGCGCCGCCGAGGGCTACATGGCCAAGTGGTCGCGCAACGACGACGGCTCCTACCTGCTGGTCGAGAACCACTGCCCCATCTGCGCCGCCGCCGCCGCCTGCCAGGGCTTCTGCCGCGCGGAGCTGGCGCTCTTCCAATCGGCGCTAGGCGAAGGCGCCACCATCGAACGCACCGACCACATCCTGGCCGGCGCCCGCCGCTGCGCCTACCGGATCACCGCGCCCGCGCCGCGCCCGGCGTCGGCAGCTTGAAGCCCGGATACCAGTGGGTCGCCGTGCCGCCGGTGATATACCAGCTGAGGAACAGGGCGCAGATCAGCGCCCCGGGCACGTAGGAGTTGGTCCGCCGGTAGGTGACCGCCGTCACCGCGCCCAGCACCGCCAGCACCACCACGAACTGGATCGCCACGATGGTGTTCAGCGGCTCGGTGCGGGTGAACAGGAAGCCTGTGCGGAACAGGGTCGCGTACTCGACGACCAGCAGCACCACGAAGCCGAGGTTCAGGGCGACCTTCCAGGTCCCGGCCTGGACGATGAAGCCCTCGCCCCTCACCGCCAGGTTGGCGCAGAGCGCGCGCATGGCGACCAGGCAGTAGACGCCCCAGAGCACTGCATAAGGGATCGCCATCACCGCGTGGCGCGCGTCCAGCGGATGCAGGCCCAGCACCCAGAAGCGGAAGTCGACCTTGAACACGGCGTCGACGATCGCCAGCGACAGGTAACCCACCGCGATGGTGGCCGCCGCGATCAGCGCCGACTTGCCCCAGGCGTTGGTGAAGTGGGGCTTGCCGCCGCGCAGGACGAAGCTCAGCGCCAGGCTGATCAGGGCGTTTCCGAAAGCCCAGACCAGCAGCTGGTTCTGGATCGACTGCGGGAAGAGCTGCATCGGGAAGAACAGGTTCCCGAACTTCATCAGCGGATAGTAGGTCAGCGCCGGGACCGCGGCGGTCAGCACGAAGGCCAGCCACCACTTCCAGCCGCGCCGCTCGGCCGTGGGCTCCGCCGGGTGGGCGAGGCTGGCGAACAGCGGCAGGGTCAGCAGCACCTCGAAGGTCCCGATCAGCAGCAGCACGAAACCCGCGAAGCCGACGCCCGTGCCGATGTCCTTCCAGAGCCAGATCTGGTCGTAGGGCGACAACGGGTTGGCCTCGCCCTTCAGGGTCTTCTGGAACCAGTCGATGGCCCCGCCGACGCCGGCGCGGCTGAAATGCTCCCACGGGTGGGTGACCGGTGGGTTCTCCAGCACCCGGGCGCTGCCGTCGGCGATGTTGCCGTAGATCTTGCCGACCAGGATCGGCCCATTTCCCGTGCCTTGGAGCTGGCCGAACACCTTGGCCATCTTCTTCGACTGGTTGACCATCGAGCCCTTGGGCTCGCCCCACATCAGGGGCGCGAACTCGTCGAACTGACCGTAGACGACCGCCAGGTTACGGTAGCTGTCCGGCCCCTTCGTGCCCAGGAAGCTCGGCGTCGAGCCCTCATAGACGATGGCCTTGTAACCGTCCGGCTGGGCGGCCGCGGCGGCGGTGATCGGCACCCCGCCCATGGAGTGGCCCTCCAGGCCGATGTTGGTCTTGTCGACGAACGGCAGGCTCTGCAGATAGCTGAGCGCCGCCGGCCCGCCGAGGGTCCGGTCCTCGCCGACCGCGCCGCCCGAGTAGCCGTGGCCGACCATGTCCATGGCCAGCACCACGAAGCCGCGCCGCGCCAGCTCGATGGCGAAGGGCGACTGCATCTCGCGGGTGTTGATGTAGCCGTGGCTGACCAGCACGGCCGGCGCTGGATGGGCGGCCGTCGCGCCCGGCGGGGTATAGAGCAGCGCCGCCTGGGTCAGGCCCGGCTGCTCGCCGGGGAACCTCACCTCCTTCAGCGTCACGCCGCCGGCGGTCTGGACCGCATGGGCCAGCCACGACCCGCCCAGGATCAGGGCGAGCCCCAGGATGAAGAAGCCCCATTTGCGCAGCATGACGTTCCCCCGAACACGCGCGCCGGGAATAAACACCGCGCGACGTTTGTTATGCTCTCTCCGCGACGATGCGGCCGCGCGCCGAAAAGCTCAAGCTTAGGCGCCTGTTTGCTGTGCAGTGGCGTTAAACGGAGCGAACGTGCCTTTCAGGCTCCGATCCGGGGCGCAAACCTGCTAGGACGCACAAAAATATAGGGAAGGAGGGCGAGAAGGGTCGGATGGCGGTTCAGGGCGTAGCCATACGCGGTCAGCGCAGCCTGCTTCGGCAGATCCGGGAAGCCCTCGCGGGGGGCGGCCCGGCGCAGGCGCGCCTGGACATGGTGGTGCGGATCATCGCGCGGTCCATGGTGGCCGAGGTGTGCTCGCTCTACATGCGCCGCGCGTCCGGCGACATGGAGCTGTTCGCCACCGAAGGCCTCGACCCCAACGCCGTCCACGTCACCCGCATGAAGCCGGGCGAGGGCCTGGTGGGCGAGATCATGCGCCTGGGCCGGCCGCTGAACCTGGCCGACGCGCCGGAGCACCCGGCCTTCTCCTACCGCCCGGAGACCGGCGAAGACCCCTACCACGCCTTCCTGGGCGTGCCCCTGTTGCGCGGCGGCCGCGCCATCGGGGTGCTGGTGGTCCAGAACCGCACCGCGCGCATCTACACCGACGACGAGGTCGAGGACCTGCAGATCGTCGCCATGGTGCTGGCCGAGATGGTCGCCGCCGGCGAGCTGATCGCCGAGGCCGAGCTGAAGGGCGTCGAGATCGCGCCGCACCGACCGGAGCGGCTGAAAGGGTCGCGGTTCGGGGACGGCCTGGCCTATGGCGTGGCGGTTCTGCACGAGCCGCCGGTCGCGCCCTCCCAGCTGCTCAGCGACGACGTGGCGGCGGAGGAGCGCAGGCTCAGTGACGCCATCGCCAGCCTGCAGGCCCAGATCGACCAGATGCTGGCGGGCGACGCCGGCCTGGTCGACGCCTCCTTCGAGGTGCTCGACACCTACCGGATGTTCGCCCACTCGCAGAGCTGGCTGCGCAGCCTGCAGGACGCGGTGAGCAACGGCCTCACCGCCGAGGCGGCGGTGGAGCGGGTGCGCTCCGAGCATCGCGCCCGCCTGGGCCAAGCGCGCGATCCCTATCTGCGCGAACGCCTCCACGACCTGGAGGACCTGAACGACCGGCTGCTGCGCCACCTGTCGGGCGACGGCCATGCGGCGCGCGAGCTGCCGGACAACGCCGTGCTGATCGCCCGCAACCTGGGCCCGGCGGATCTCTTGGAATACGACCGCAAGAAGTTGCGCGGCCTGTTGCTCGAGGAAGGCTCGGCGGCCAGCCACGCCGCGATCGTCGCCCGCGCGCTGGACATCCCCTGCGTCGGCCGCCTGCCCGGCCTGCGCGACAAGGTCTCCGAAGGCGACATGGTGATCGTCGACGGCGAGACGGCCGAGGCCTACCTGCGCCCGCGCACCGATGTGGTGAGGGCCATCCAGGCGCGCATCGACGTACGCCACCAGCGCCGCGCCGAGTTCGCCAAGCTGCGCGAGACCCCGGCCTTCACCCGCGACGGCGCCAAGGTCGCCCTGCTGATGAACGCCGGCCTCGACGTCGACCTCGACATCCTGGCCGAGACCGGCGCGGAGGGCATCGGCCTGTTCCGCACCGAGTTCCAGTTCATGGTCGCCGAGGAGATGCCCCGCTTCAACGCCCAGACCGCGCTCTACGGCCGGGTGATGGACGCGGCCGGCGACCTGCCGGTGACCTTCCGCACCCTCGACCTCGGCGGCGACAAGGTGCTGCCCTACATGGAGGCCGAGCGGGAGGACAATCCGGCGCTCGGCTGGCGGGCCATCCG
>JAFEDM010000189.1 GCA_018241625.1 Pseudomonadota bacterium
CCGGACATGTCGGGCGTGTGGTCGAACGCCACGATCACGCGGCTGGAGCGCGATCCGAAGTATGGCGACCGGCTCAATCTGACGCCGGACGAGGCCAAGTCGATCGAGGGCGCCAGCGATGCGCGGAACGCCCGCCTGCGCGCCGACACCGACACCAAGATCACCGACCCGGACAAGCTGCCGGAATGCCAGAGCGGCGCGCTCGGCGCGGCCTGCGGCTACAACGCCTTCTGGACCGATCCCGGGACGCGGCTGATCCGCATCGGCGGGGTGGCGCGCACCTCGATCCTGACGGCGCCGGCCAACGGCCGCCTGCCCGCCCGCGCGCCGGCGGCGAACCGCGGCCCGCGGCCGAACGTCGGCGGCAACTTCGACAATCCGGAGAACCGGGCGCTGGGCGAGCGCTGCATCGTGGGCTTCGGCGGCACCTCCGGCCCGCCGATGATGCCGGTGCTCTACAACAACCACTACCAGATCCAGCAGACCGGCGACGCGGTGGTGATCCTGGTGGAGATGGTCCACGACGCGCGCATCGTGCGCCTCGGCGGGTCACACCCGCCGGCCAGCGTGCGCACCTGGATGGGCGACTCGATCGGCCACTGGGAGGGCGACACCCTGGTGGTCGAGACCACCAACCTGCGCCGCGAACAGGGCCTGCGCGGGCCGGAAGAGGACATGAAGGTCGTCGAGCGCTTCACCCGCGTCTCGCCGGAACAGATCCTCTATCAGTTCGAGGTGGTCGACCCCGTCGCCTACGCCACACCCATCAAGGGCGAGGAGGCGTTGAACTTCACTAAGGACAAGATCTACGAATACGCCTGCCACGAGGGGAACTACGCCATGAGCGGCATCCTGGCCGGCGCGCGCCAGGCCGAGAAGGACGGCAAGCCCGTGGAAGGCAATCGCGGCCGCGTGGCGGAAGAGGGCGGCCGCTAGGCGCCCTCCGCCGCCCGACCGCCCTAGGCCCCGTCGTCGGCTTCCGCCTGTTCGAGGCCGCCCGCGAAACCGCCGCCGCCCTGGCCTTCCCAGAAGTAGGGCTGGCGGACGCGCTTGCCGGTGACGACCTCGTTCAAGGTGACGGGATCGTAGAGCCGGCCGCCCAGCATCACCCGGTGCAGCTTGTCGGTGTTGCGGATGTCCTTGGTGGGGTCGGCGTCCAGCACCAGCAGGTCGGCGAGCTTGCCCGCCTCCAGCGAACCCACGTCCTTGGCGTAGCCGAGCGACGTCGCCGGCATGATGGTGGCCGCACGCAGGGCGTCGATGTTGCTCCAGCCGCCGCGGACGAAGGACCACATCTCCCAATGCGGCCCCAGGCCCGCCTGCTGGCCGTGGGCGCCGATCGAGACCTGGACGCCCTTCTCCATCAGCTTCTTGGCCTCGCGCGCGCTGGCGGCGTCGACGTAGTCCTCCTCCGGCGCCATTTCCCGCCGTGAATTGCGCGCGGCCAGCAAGGCCGGCGGCGCGTGCTTCGACAGCAGCGGGTGCTTCCAGACGTCGGTGTGCGCCCGCCAGTAGGGGTCGCCCGCCGGCCCGCCATAGGTGACCACCAGGGTCGGCGTGTAGTTGGTCTTGGTCTGGGCCCAGAAGCTGACCAGGTCGTCGTAGAAGCGTTCGACCGGGACGTTGTGCTCGAGCGTGGAGTCGCCGTCCTCCACCAGGGTGACGTCCATGTTGTAGAGCGAGCCGCCCTCCGGCACGACCTCCAGGCCTTCCTTCTGGGCCGCGGCGATCACCATCTGACGCTGTTCGCGGCGCGGCTGATTGTA
>JAFEDM010000018.1 GCA_018241625.1 Pseudomonadota bacterium
CCTGTCTGGTGAGCTTCGGCCACACCCGGGTGCTGGTGACCGCCAGCCTCGAGGAGGGCGTGCCCGGCTTCCTGCGCGGCAAGGGTCAGGGTTGGGTCACCGCCGAATACGGCATGCTGCCCAGGGCCACCCACACCCGCGGCCGGCGCGAGGCCGCGCAAGGGAAACAGTCGGGCCGCACCCAGGAGATCCAGCGGTTGATCGGCCGGTCCATGCGCGCCATCGTCGATCTGCGGGCGCTGGGCGAGCGGCAGATCTCCATCGACTGCGACGTGGTCCAGGCCGACGGCGGCACCCGCACCGCCTCGATCACCGGCGCCTGGGTCGCCCTGCGCCAATGCACCCGCTACCTGATGGACGAGGGCCTTATCGCCACCGATCCGATCCTCGACGAGGTGGCGGCGATCAGCTGCGGGGTGTTCAACGGAACCCCGGTCCTCGATCTCGACTACGAGGAGGACTCCAACGCCGAGGCGGACGCCAACTTCGTGCTCACCGGCCGCGGCGACATCGTGGAGGTGCAGGCCACCGGCGAGAAGCGGGGCTTCAGCCAGGCCGAGTTCGACGCCCTGTTTTCGCTCGCCCGCAAGGGGATCGGCGAACTGGTCGAGCTGCAGCGCGCGGCGACGGGCGCCTGAAACGAAAACGGGCGGCTGGTTTCCCAGCCGCCCGCTTCAGGCATCTCAGAAGGACGCGGTCGTCTTACAGGCCGGCCAGCAGGTGGCGGAAGGCCGACGGCGGCATCCGGTCCAGCTCGCGCGCCAGCGGCGCGAAGAGGGCGTTCAGGACGCGTTCGAAAGCAGCGAACATGGCGACACTCCTTTGTGCAGCGCAATATTGTGCGCCGCATATAAGAGCGGAGCCTTGAGATTGCAAGGGTTCCCACGGCCACGCCGGCTTGTGGCATCGCGCCGCAGCATAACCCGTTACGCGAGTGCGGCGCCTTAGTTGTCCTCGTCATCGAGCGGGGCGTCGTCCGGGCCGGCCTCGTAGCTGAGGAGATCGCCCGGCTGGCAGTCCAGCTCCCGGCACAGCGCCGCCAGGGTCGAGAACCGTACGGCGCGCGCCTTGCCGGTCTTCAGGATGGACAGGTTGGCGATGGTCACGCCGACACGGTCGGCGAGTTCGGTGAGCGACATGCGCTTTTCGAGGAGCACGCGGTCGAGCTGCACGCGGATCGGCATGGGTCCCCCGGCCTCAGATCGTCAGTTCGGCTTCACGGCGCAGGCGCGCGCCTTCCCGGAACACCTCGGCGAGGACGAACACCACCAAGACCGAGAACCAGGCCGTCAGGTTGAAGTTGTGCTCCACCCGCTTCATCAGCGGCACGAAGGGGCTGAGGCCCCAGACGGCGTAGCGGCCGAGTTCGAGCGCCGCCAGCATCAGGCCGATCAGGCGCAGGCGCTGCACATTGTGCGGGTGGAAGGGGTCGCCGGCGGTGAGCGTCGCGAAAATCCGGCGCAGCGAATGGACGATGACCAGCACGCCGCCGATCGAAAGGCCGAACATCAACAGCACGCCCGCATAGACGGGGCCGCGCGTCGCCACCAGGGCGGCGTTGGTGGTCAGGATGTCGGGGAAAAGGTCGGGATTGAAGCTGAACAGCAGGGCCGCCAGCAGGGCCAGGGCGACGCCGCCGAGGCCGATCCAGAGGGCGGCGAAGACCACGTCGAGGATGATCTTCAGGAAGCTGGAGACCGATCCCGGTCCGAGCGCACGCATCTGAAGGCCTCCCCTTAACGCCAAAACCCGCCCCGGCTGCGTCTCATCGAGAGGCGGCGGCGGGAGCGGGTCGGTCGAACCCCAAGGCGGAAGCCTAGTGGAACGAAGCGGCGGCGGCGACAGTCAGGATCGGCGTGACCGCCAGAACCATCAGAAGGCTCATCTGAGCCCGGTCGAACGTCTTGAGCATGGCTGAGAACATGGTCGGCTCCTTCATCGTTTATGCTGCGGCGCAGCGTGGTGGGTGGGACATCGCGTTGCCCCGATGCCGCAATTCAATATGGCCGCATCGATTAGCGATCAAATTAATAGCGAGTAACGATATTAAACTTTCGCAATGCAACACGGCGGGCGCGGTCTATGGTCCGGCCTCGGTGAAGGAGTGGTGAATCCATGGCGCTGAAACTGGAGCCCGGCGCGCGGCTGGTGGTCGCGACCCACAACCCCGGCAAGGCCCGGGAACTGGCCGAGATCCTGGAGAATC
>JAFEDM010000190.1 GCA_018241625.1 Pseudomonadota bacterium
CTTGCAGCGCCACCGCCAACAGAATGGCGAGTCCCATGTTTCCCCCTGAGGTCGCCGCCGTCAGTCTTCCAGACTGCTGGAGAGGTTTCATCTCATGGTGAGAGGCGAGCCTTGGGGCCTCGGCTTGTCAAGGACCGGCCCCTGGCCGGCCGCTTGGCGGCGCGCTTCGCGCGTCCTTGAGAAGCCGAGGCCCCAAGGCAAACTGGCTGCCATGAGATCAATGCCACGGTGGGTCCGGGCGAGCTGACCAGACTTATGTCTTGAAACGGCACCCGTCGATTTTTGCGAAGACGATCATCCGGCGCTGACCCAGACGAACCTTCTCACTCCACTGAAACTCGATCAGTCGCATGTGCTTCCGCATTGCTTTGACGAGATCAGGACCATTGCCGCTTAGACCGATCCTGCTCAGTCGCGCGAAGCGAGGTTTCTGGAATCTCTGATCATTAAAATCCTTGTCCCAACTAACTAGGATGCGGTCGTCCTCCATAGCGGTAGTCGCCACCACTTGATCTGGTGTGCTCGGCGCTAGATGGGCCCTGGCGCGATAAACGCTATGCCCGCGTCCCTGTAGATATCGGCCTACTGAATCAGGAACGTTTTCGTCCGTAAAAAGACGGAGCTTGGTCGTCGCGCGCGCCATCAGGCGGCTGCTACGATGCCTTCAAAACGCAAGGCTGCCGCCACATCTTCGGCGGTCAATTCCGGATACTCACGACGAATCTGCTCGGGGGTGTAACCAGCTTTCGCAAAGCTGGCGATTAAGCTCACGGGTATGCGAGTACCGCTGACCACGTATTGGCCCTGAGCAACGAACCGCTCCTTCTCGACCTGTCCCTGTTTGGTCGCGTCGCGCTCGTTCAGCTTTGCAATATCCTCGCGGACACTGCTGATCGCGACCTTCAGCGGAATATCAAACACTTGCTGACCGCTAAGAAGCTTGTGGCGGCGGCGCGTTCCCGGCTCACCCACCACGACCTCTCGCCCACATACGTACAGGACCGTAGAAGCCCACGGCGCGTCAGACTTCGCAGACAGCTTCCTGTGAACTTCCACAAGATGTGCGAACGGCACACGAAACTTGCGTAGCTGTCCAAGGACGCGCGCCGAAACGACATCCCTGAAGGAGTAAATCCGCCCGTAAGGAACGTGGGGATCCTTCACACCGTAGCTGGGCTTGAGAAGCCCACGGCGGTCCCATTCTCGCAACTGGTGCCTAGACACTCCCGCGAGGATTTCCGTCTGATCCTCGCTGAATGCGCCGATGACGTTGTCAGTCATCGGCGCTCACCAGCTTATTCGGCTGCGGATCAGTGGCCATGGACGGAATATGACCCCTGTCAATTCAATCGCCAAACGACAACTTCCGATCGGAATTGCCCCTAGAACACCAGCGCCCGGGCTTCCTTCACGTGGGGCAGGTGCTGGATCTTTTCCAGCAGCTCGGCGGACGGCGCCTGGTCGACGCCGACCAGGGCGATGGCGTCGTCGCCTGCAGAGACGCGGCCCAGGTTGAAGGTGGCGATGTTGACGTTGGCTTCGGCGAGCAGGCTGCCGAGGGCGCCGATGAAGCCCGGTTTGTCGAGGTTGTTGACGTAGAGCATGGTCGGGCTGAACGGGCTGTCGAGGTCCATGCCCTTGACCTCCACCACGCGCGGGGCGCCGGCCAGGACCGAGCCCGCGAAGGAGCGCTTGCCCTTTTCCGTGGTGACGGTGATGCGGATCAGGCTCTCGTAGATCGGGCTGTCTTCCTGGCGGCTCTCGGAGACGGTGATGCCGCGTTCCTTGGCGATGGCCGGGGCGGAGACCATGTTGATCTCGGCCAGCATGGGCCGCAGCACGCCGGCCAGCGCGGCGGCGGTCATCGGCTTGGCGTTCAGCTGGGCGACCTCGCCTTCGTAGGCGATGTCGATGGCGGTGATGCCGAAGTCGACCATCTGGCCGGCGAAGGCGCCGAGCTTTTCGGCCAGCGCGATGAACGGCTTCAGGCGCGGGGCTTCCTCCGCCGTGACCGAGGGGCTGTTCAGCGCATTGGTGACGGCGCCGGTCAGCAGGTAGTCGCTGATCTGTTCGGCGACCTGCAGGGCGACGTTCTCCTGCGCCTCGTTGGTGGAGGCGCCGAGGTGCGGGGTGGCGACGAAGTTGGGCGCGCCGAACAGCACGTTCTCCTTGGCCGGCTCCTGGGTGAAGACGTCGAAGCCGGCGGCGCCGATGTGGCCGCTTTCCAGGCCGGCGCGCAGGGCGGCTTCGTCCACCAGGCCGCCGCGGGCGCAGTTGACGATCATCACCCCCTTCTTGGTCTTGGCCAGGTTCTCGGCCGACAGGATGTTGCGGGTCTTGTCGGTGAGCGGGGTGTGCAGGGTGATGATGTCGGCCCGCGCCAGGAGCTCGTCGAGTTCGACCTTCTCGACGCCCATCTCGACGGCGCGCTCCGGCGACAGGAAGGGGTCGTAGGCCACGACCTTCATCTTCAGGCCCAGCGCGCGGTCGGCGACGATGGAGCCGATGTTGCCGGCGCCGATCAGGCCCAGGGTCTTGGCGTAGAGCTCCACGCCCATGAAGCGCGACTTCTCCCACTTGCCGGCCTGGGTCGAGGCGTCGGCGGCGGGCATCTGACGCGCCAGGGCGAACATCATGGCGATGGCGTGCTCGGCGGTGGTGATCGAGTTGCCGAACGGGGTGTTCATCACCACGACGCCGGCGGCGGTGGCGGCCGGGATGTCGATGTTGTCGACGCCGATGCCGGCGCGGCCGATGACCTTCAGCCGCTTGGCGGCGGCGATGACGTCCTTGTTGGGCTTGGTGTCCGAGCGGACGACCAGGCCGTCGTAGTCGCCGATGATGGCGATCAGCTCGTCCTTGGAGAGGCCGGTCTTGATGTCGGTGTCGACGCCGCGCTGCTTGAAGATGTCGACGGCGGCGGGGCTGAGGCTGTCAGCGATGAGAACGCGGGGCATGGGCTGTGTCCTATGGATTCTGTGATCCGCTCACCCCCGCGAAGGCGGGGGTCCAAGCTGAGTTTGGGGCGTGGCCCGAAGTGGCCAGCGTCATCCCGACCGCCGCTTGGATCCCCGCCTTCGCGGGGATGAGCGGAGGTTGAGCTAGGCCGCGGCCAGCTCGGCGGAGACGGTGGCGTAGGCCCAGTCGAGCCAGGGGGTGAGCGCGACGAGGTCGTCGGCGTCGACCGTGGCGCCGCACCAGATGCGCAGGCCCGGCGGGGCGTCGCGATAGCCGCCCACGTCGAGGGCCACGCCCTCCTTCTCCAGCACGGCGGCCAGCTTCTTGGCGAAGTCGGCCTGGGCGTCGTCGGAGAGCGAGGTCACCGCCGGGTCGATCACCTTCAGGCAGACCGAGGTGTTGGACCGGGTCGCCGGATCGGCGGCCAGGAAGGAGACCCAGGAGGTCTTCTGGGCCCAACCCTCCAGCACCGCGAGGTTGGTGTCGGCGCGGCGCTTCATCTCCACCAGGCCGCCGATCGAGGCGGCCCACTTCAGGGCGTCGATCGCGTCTTCGACCGCCAGCATGGAGGGCGTGTTGATGGTCGCGCCCTCGAACAGGTCGAGGGTGACCTTGCCGCCTTTCGTCATGCGGAACAGCTTGGGCATCGGCCAGGCGGGCGTGTAGCTCTCCAGCCGCGCCACGGCGCGGGGCGACAGGATCAGGATTCCGTGCGCGCCCTCGCCGCCCAGGGCCTTCTGCCAGGAGAAGGTGACTACATCGAGCTTGTCCCAGGCGAGGTCCTGGGCGAAGGCGGCGCTCGTGGCGTCGCAGATGACGATGCCTTCGCGGTCGGCGGCGATGAAGTCGCCGTTCGGCACGCGCACGCCGGAGGTGGTTCCGTTCCAGGTAAAGACCAGGTCGGCGTCGGGGCGGACCTTGGTGAGGTCCGGCAGCTCGCCGTAGGGGGCGTCGAGGACTTCCGCCTCGAGCTTCAGCTGCTTGGTGACGTCGGTCACCCAGTCCTTGCCGAAGCTTTCGAAGGCCAGGAGCTGGACGGGGCGCGGGCCCAGCATCGACCACATGGCCATCTCCACCGCGCCGGTGTCGGAGCCCGGGACGATGCCGATCAGGAAGTCGTCGGGGACTTCCAGCACCTCGCGGGTGCGGTCGATGGCTTCCTTCAGCCGCGCCTTGCCCAGCTTGGAGCGGTGCGAGCGGCCGAGGACGGCGTTGGCGAGATTTTGGGGGGACCAGCCGGGGCGCTTGGCGCACGGGCCGGACGAGAACTCAGGACGCGCCGGCCGCATGGCCGGCTTATTCCCCGGGGTTGGGGCGGTAGTCATAACGATGTCTCCCATCCTTGCAGATGAGCAGCGCCCCGTTGGGAGGGCGTGGCCCGCGGGCCAAAAGCCCTCGTTTGAGGCTGGGAGCAAGGGAAAGTTTCTAAGCGCGCCCCTTAGTCGCGCTAAAGGGCCGGCCGTCGCCGGCGGGGAGTCACGCTGAAAGCCGGCCTCAGACGGCGGCGACGGGCGTTTCAGTCGCGGCGGCGCCCGAGTTCACCACCCGGCGCCGCCAGGCCAGCAAGGCGCCGGCGAGCAGGCAAAAGATCACCGCGAAGAAGATGATGTTGTTGAGGATCGCATGGAGCGTGTCGCGGGGCCGCTCGGTCACGAAGTAGAAGGCATGAAGACTGAACTGCAGGGCGTAGAACAGCATGACAGCGCCGAGCCAGAAACTGGCGAAGATCAAGGCCACCGCCAGCAGAGCGGCTGCAGTCACGCCGTCGATCACCAGGCTGGTGACCTGCTGCGCCTGGAGGTGCCCCCAGAGGAGCGTCTCGTTTACGACGTAGGCGATAATGTTCGCCCAAATAATCGCTGCGCCAATCCGCTCAGACCGCCCGCCCTTCCAGAGAGCGAACAGACAAGCGAGTGTCCCCAGGACGTCTGTTGCGATGGCGAACAGCATACTGCACCCCTTAGAGCCCTAAGGGGTGCAGTAATAGTTAAACTCGTGACAGGTCGGGCTTAGCCGACGTGACGGCGAGCTTCGATCTCGGTGGTCGCGGTCATCGAGCTCGGCGGCGGCTTCTCGCCACCCATCTTCGTGCGGATGCCGAGGCGAAGCTTGGCTTCGTTCAGCTCGTTGTGCACGCCGACCATGGCGGTGCGAGCTTCGCTCAGCGCCTTGATCGCCTCAACCATCTTCACCGCGGCTTCGTCCGCGAAGATCATCGACACGTTCACGTCCTTACGGGCGCGAAGCATTTCGCTCATCAGTTCGGAGGCTTCAGCCAGCGCACCGTCAACAGCGGCTTCGGTCACGAAGAGCTTCTTCGCCACGCGCTGAGCCACAAAGGCCTTTTCCATATCGGAATCCCCAACTTGGTGAACAACCACAATTCACGGTAAATAGATTATTAAAGCTCGCGCAATCGATTCATGGGTTGTTAACCATATTTTTCTCCCCGGGCGGTTGTACCTGTGGCGCCTGAGGCACAGTTGAGGTCCAGGACTACGTAGGTTTCCGGATGTGGGCCCGGCGGCGCCGGCCTTTTCCTGAAGGCTGAAGCGAAACGTTAGGATTGTTGACCTACAGCCAGGAGGAGATGCGGCCCAAATCGAGCCCGATGACCGAGCCTGTTGGCAGAACGACGAACGTGGCGGCCGGCCCCGCGCCGACGGCGACCTTCCATGCCCGGGTGGCCGGCGTCGGCCTGGTGACCACCCTGGTGGTGCTGGTGGCCGCGTGCCTGACCTTCATGCTGCAGCAGTGGGCCGTGGCGCGCACCCAGTCGCACCAGATGTACGCCGGCCTGGCGCAGGTCACCGCCATGACCGAGGCGCCGGCCATCGCCCGTGGCGACCGGCCGTACATCGAGGCCAGCCTGCAGGCCCTGGCCGGCGGCCGGAGCCTGGAATCGGCGCGCCTGGTGGACGACAAGGGCGCCCTGCTCGGCGCCTATCAGCGTCCGGCGACCAAGACCCCGGCGAAGGGCGCGGCCACCGGGCCGCTGGAAACCATCACCGCCGACGTGGTCGCCGACGGCCGCAAGGTCGGCAAGCTGACCTTCCAGGTGCACAGCCCGCGGCTGACCGCGCTGCTGCCCCAGTTCCTGGCCCTGACCTTCGCCCTGCTGTTCGGCGGCATCGGCGTGGCCCTGTTCCTGGCCCGCGGCATGGCCC
>JAFEDM010000191.1 GCA_018241625.1 Pseudomonadota bacterium
AGGCCCAGGCCGCCTCCGCGGTCGCCGAACGCCGCCCTTACCGGCGTGACCCCGCGCCTGCCGCCCGTCCTCGCGCAGCCGCCGACGCCCGCCGAACCGGCTCCCGTCGCGCCCAGGCCGCCGCTCGACACCCGCCAGATGACCGACCAGGAGCTGCTCGATCGGGCCGGACCCAAACCGAACGTCGCCAAGCTTTTCGAAGAGGAATCCCGGCGGCCGGTGTTCTCGCGCCGCCTGCCGCCGGGGCCTTACGACTGCAAGCCGGCCAGCGAGCACTCCGATCGCATCGCGCCGCCCTGTCCGACCTATGCCGGGCCGCCGCCCAGGCCGTTGAACCCGCTGGCCAACCGGCCCGACCTGGCAGGCCTGGTGGCGACCAAGGACGCCTTCAAGGCCTATGGGGAGCGGTACGGCCCGCACGGCATGGCGAACCCGCACGATTTCCCGGGCATGGGCTGCAAGACCCTGCACACCCATTGCGGCCCGGAGCCGGAAGATCCCGGGGCCAACGGATCGACCCTTCCGCGGCGCTGATTTCGGCTCCCCTTTTGAATCGCGGACGCTAGGGTGGCGTCATGTCCAGCTTCACTTCCGACGGCGTCACCATCGCCTATGACGATCTCTCGCCCCAGGTGGTCCAGGGGACCATCGTCCTGATCCACGGCTTCGCCTCGAACCGCAACGAGGGCTGGAAGCGCACCGGCTGGTATACGGCCTTCGAGCGGCGCGGCTTCCGGGTCATCGCGCTGGACCAGCGCGGCCACGGCGAGAGCCAGAAGCCGCACGACCCGCAGGCCTACACCCGCGAGCAGCTGGCCGCCGACGTGCTGAACCTGATGGACGCCCTGGGCGTCGAGCGCGCCGACATCTTCGGCTACTCCATGGGCACGCGCACGGCGCTGGAGCTGGCGGTGGCGCAGCCGGACCGCGTGAACCACCTGATCCTGGGCGGCGTCGGCGGCAAGTTCCTGGAGCCACGCGAGGACGACGCCGCCGAGAAGATGTCGGACGCCATGCTAGCCGACGACCCCGCCACGATCACCGAGCCCATGCTGCGCTCCTTCCGCCAGTTCGCCGACGAGCAGGGCGAGGACCGCAAGGCGCTGGCCGCGCTGACCGAGACCCGCAACATGCCCTTCGACCACGACGCCCTGCGCGAACTGCCGACGCCGGTCCTGGTCGTCGCCGGCGATGGCGACAAGGGCGCGGGCGACCCGGAAGAGCTGGCCCGCGTCTTCCCGCACGGCCGCGGCAAGGTCATCCCCGGCTGCGACCACTTCTCGGCCATCCCGCACGCCCTGACCAAGGCCGCCGTCTTCGACTTCCTGGAAGGCGTGATGGACGAAGACGACTTCCCGCCGTTCGAATAGGGCGCCGTGGCCAACCTCGAGAGGGAGATCGCCGGGGAAGTGCTGCGGTCCGCCCGGCTCGGCGCCTCCGGGCTCGGCCTGAGGTTCGATCGGGTGGTGGGCCGCGTGCTCGGCGACCTGCGGGCCTTCGCGGAGCAGGCGGTTCCGGAGCCCCTTGGCGTGGCGCTCACCCTCACCGCGCCCATCCGCCTGCCGGCGAAGACGCTCGAGGCGGTGCGGGCGCGGATCCAGGCTCTCACGGCGCAGGGCCGAGCCGCCGAAGACCTCCGCGAGACCCTCCACGGCAACGACCTGCGCCTGCGGCTGGTCAGGCGGGCCGCCGGCCGGCCGAAACTGATCGGCTTCGTCCACAGCCCCGATCAGGACGCCGCCCGACTGCTCGATCTGGCGGCGCGGGGGCTAGAGGGCGAACGCGGGGCGCCTGAGGCCTAGCCGCCGCCCAGCCCTCCGTGCGGACGGACGGACAAAATTGGTCAGTCCTCGCCCGGCGCGTTTGCGCCTACCCTTGGGCCGCCTGGGATGGCAGCGGGGGCGTCATGACGGGGAAGTTTTTCGCGAGGGTCGCGCTTTGCGCCGTCTGGCTGGCGGGCGCGTTGGCGGCCGCTCCGGTCGCGCGGGCCGCGCCGCACGCCGTGGCCTCGATCGAGGGGACCTGGACCTACAACTTCGTCCTGGTCATGGAGGCGCCGAAGGATGCGCCGCCGCTGGTGGTTTCCGGCGCCCAGGCCGCCGCCATCGGCGCCGCGGAAGCCAAGACGCTGTCCGACGAGTTCGCCAAGGAGCTCGACCCCGAGGTCCCGGACCTGATGACCCGCACCGGCGGCCTGCCCCTGGTGCGCGGCGAGCGGCGCACGCGCCTCGTCGTCGAGCCGGCGGACGGCAAGCTGCCCTACACGGCGCAGGCCCGGAAGATGCTGGACGACCCGCCGCCGCCGGAGAAGTTCGACAACCCGGAGGATCGCTACAACTCCGAGCGCTGCCTGGTCGGCCTGGGCCAGCCGCCGATCTCGAGCTTCGCCTTCGAGCAGGGCCTGCAGATCCTGCGCACGCCGGGCGCGGTGGTGATCCACACCGAGTACGGCGACGACCTGCGGGTCGTTCCGATCACCGACAAGCACCAGCCGAAGGCCCTGTGGGGCCGCCTGGGCGACTCGATCGGCCGGTGGGAGGGCAAGACCCTGGTGGTCGAGACGGTGGGCCAGCCCGAGGCCGACAATGTCCGGATCGCGCCGACCCTCATCGTCTCGGGCGCGGCGACCGTGATCGAACGCTTCACGGCGGTGTCCGACAAGGAACTGCTCTACCAGTTCACGGTGATCGATCCCTCGACCTACACGACGCCCTGGATGGCCGAGTTCTCCTGGTACCGGACCGACAAGCGCCTGTACGAGCACGCCTGCCACGAGGGGAACTATTCCCTGGCCAACATCCTGACCGGCGCCCGGCACGAGGAGGCGGTGAAGGCGGCGGCGGGGAAGTGAGCGCGCTCACATCGCCGGATGTCATGCCGGTTTCGCTGCAGGCGAAGACCGGGACCCATAGACTCCGCGTCGCCGGAAAGGGGCGCCGCGTCGCCGCTGCGGTCCACCCTGAGTCTCGGCGTTCATGGGTCCCGGATATGCCGCTACGCGACATTCCGGGATGACAGCTGAAGTGTGATCCGCGAGCGGTGGACTACCGCGTCGGGACCGGGTGCTCGCCCCGGTAGTCGTAGAACCCGCGGCCCGCCTTGCGGCCGAGCCAGCCGGCCTCGACGTACTTCACCAGCAGCGGGCACGGGCGGTACTTGCTATCCGCCAGGCCCTCGTAGAGCACGTTCATGATCGACAGCACGGTGTCGAGGCCGATGAAGTCGCCGAGCTCCAGCGGGCCCATCGGGTGGTTGGCGCCGAGCTTCATGGCCGTGTCGATGGCGTCGACGGTGCCGACGCCCTCGTAGAGGGTGTAGATCGCCTCGTTGATCATCGGCACCAGCACGCGGTTGACGATGAAGGCCGGGAAGTCCTCGGCGTTGGCGGTGGTCTTGCCCAGGGACTGGGCGAAGTTCACGGCGGTCTCGTAGGTGTCGGGGCCGGTGGCGATGCCGCGGATGATCTCCACCAGCTTCATCAGCGGCGCCGGGTTCATGAAGTGCAGGCCGATGAACCGGTCCGGCCGGTCGGTGGCCGCCGCCAGGCGGGTGATCGAGATCGACGAGGTGTTGGAGGCCAGGAGCGTGGTGTCCGACAGGTGCGGGCCCAGCGCCTTGAAGATGGTCTTCTTGGTCTCTTCGTTCTCGGTGGCCGCCTCGATGGCCAGGTCGGTCTTGCCGATGGCCTGCAGCTCGTTCGCCGGCTTGATCAGCTTCAGCGCCGCGTCCATCTCGTCCTGCTTGATCACGCCGCGGACGACCTGGCGGGACATGTTCTTCTGGATCAGGGTCAGGCCGGCTTCGAGCCGTTCGGCGCTGACGTCGTGCAGCAGGACGTCATAGCCGCCCAGCGCCACCACATGGGCGATGCCCGTGCCCATCTGGCCCGCGCCGATAACGCCGACCGACTTGATCTGAACCATTCACCAATGCCTCGGATGCGGCCGTGACAGGACGGCCAAAAGATAGCGACGGGTTTCTAACACGCAGGCGCCGTGTTGCGGCAAGCTTTTGCTGCGGCGCAGCGTGGATCAAGGGGGTTCTTGAAACGTAAAGGGCGGCGCCTTGCGGCGCCGCCCCCGTAGAGAAGCAACTTTCAGTTGAAAGTTGGAATTATTTACCGGCCGCGGCTGTTTACTTGCCTGCGGCGGCCAGGGCGCTCATCAGCTCCGGCACGGCGGCCTTGTAGTCCGCCACCAGGCCATAGTCGGCGACCTGGAAGATCGGCGCGTCGGCGTCCTTGTTGATCGCCACGATGACCTTGGAGTCCTTCATGCCGGCCAGGTGCTGGATGGCGCCCGAGATGCCGATGGCGATGTAGAGCTCCGGCGCCACCACCTTGCCGGTCTGGCCGACCTGGTAGTCGTTCGGCGCGTAGCCGGCGTCGACCGCCGCGCGGGACGCGCCGACGGCGGCGCCCAGCTTGTCGGCGAGCGGCTCGATCACCTTCTGGAACTCTTCGGCCGAGCCCATGGCGCGGCCGCCGGAGACGACGATCTTGGCGCCGGTCAGTTCCGGACGGGCCGACTTCACCAGCTTCTGGTCGACGAAGTGAGTCTTCGCCGGCTTGGCCGGGGCGGCGATGGTCTCGACCTTGGCCGAACCGCCGTCGGCGGCCGCCTTGAACGAGGTGGCGCGGACCGTGATCACCTTCTTGGCGTCGGCCGACTGCACCGTCTCCAGCGCGTTGCCGGCGTAGATCGGACGCACGAAGGTCGAGCCGTCGACCACGTCGACGATTTCGGAGATCTGCGCCACGTCCAGCTTGGCGGCGATGCGCGGGCTGAAGTTCTTGCCCTGGCTGGTGGCCGGGGTCAGGACCGCGTCGTAGTTGGCCATGAGCGGCACCACGAGGGCTTCCATCGACTCGGCCAGGCCTTCGCCCAGCTCGGCGCTTTCGGCCAGCAGCACCTTGCGCACGCCGGTGATCTTGGCGGCGGCGTCGGCCACGGCCTTGCAGCCCTGGCCGGCGACCAGCACGTCCACGTCGCCCGAGAGCTTGAGCGCGGCGGTGACGGTCTTTTCGGTGTTGTCCTTCAGCGACGCATTGTCGTGATCGGCGATGACGAGAACGGCCATCAGAGCACCCCCGCTTCGGTCTTGAGCTTGGAGACGAGATCGGCGGCGGTCTCGACCTTGACGCCGGCGGTGCGCTTCGACGGCTCGGTGACCTTGACGACCTTCAGGCGCGGCGCCGTGTCGACGCCGAGCGAGGCGAGCTCTTCGACGGCGAGCTCCTTCTTCTTGGCCTTCATGATGTTCGGCAGCGAGGCATAGCGCGGCTCGTTGAGGCGCAGGTCGGCGGTCACCACCGCCGGCAGGTCGACCTCGAGGGTCTGCAGGCCGCCGTCGACCTCGCGGGTCACCTTGGCCTTGGAGCCGGAGACCTCGAGCGCCGAGGCGAAGGTCGCCTGCGGCCAGTCGAGCAGGGTGGCCAGCATCTGGCCGGTGGCGTTGTTGTCGCCGTCGATGGCCTGCTTGCCCATGACCACCAGATCGGGGCTTTCCTTGCCGACCAGGGCTTTCAGCACCTTGGCCACGGCCAGGGGCTCCAGGTCGTCGCTGGTCTGGACCAGGATCGCGCGGTCGGCGCCCATGGCCAGCGCCGTGCGCAGCGTCTCCTGCGCCTGGGCCGGGCCGATGGAGACGGCGACGACTTCCGTGGCCACGCCCTTTTCCTTGAGACGGACGGCCTCTTCGACCGCGATCTCGCAGAACGGGTTCATGGACATCTTCACATTGGCGAGGTCGACGCCCGTCTGGTCGGGCTTCACCCGCGCCTTGACGTTGTAGTCGATCACCCGCTTGACCGGGACCAACACCTTCATGGGTTGCTAGCGCCTCAAATTTGCTGGGAGAAAAGAAGAGAAAAGTGGATCGCCCGGGGCGATAGCGTATCCGGCGCCGTTTGCAAACCGCCACTCACATTCGGCGCGGCTTCTCCCCCTGCGTCTGCGGGGGCGCCTGACGTAAGGTCCGCGATCCTCTATGGAGGGGCCATGAACAAGGCCATCGCCCGCACCAAGCTCATCTTCATCGGCATCTTCGCCGTCGCCAACGTGGGGATTCTCGTCTGGACGCTGGGCTGGGCCCGGCCGCAGGAGAAGTGCGAGGAAGCCCACAAGTGGTGGGACGGCTCGCAGCGCGTCTGCGCCCAGCCGATCCTGACCTCCGACGTCACCGGCCGGATGATCACCGACGCCAAGGCGCGTGACGCGGCGCTGCGCGAACTGGGCCGCCCGGTCCCGGCCGCCGCGACAGCGTCCGCGCCTGCGCCGAAGCCCTAGCTAGCGCGTCGCGCCGGACTGCCAGAAGACCTCGGACGCGCCGCGGTCGTTGGCGAAGCGCGCGGCGACGAACAGCAGGTCCGACAGCCGGTTGAGGTAGCGCATCGCCGGCCCGCTGACGGTTTCACCGGCCTCGACCAGCCGCACCGCCTCGCGTTCGGCGCGCCGGGCCACGGTGCGCGCCAGGTGCAAGGCCGCCGCCGCGGGCGTCCCGCCCGGCAGGATGAAGGACTTCAACTCCGGCAGGTGGGCGTTGAGCTCGTCGATCTCCGCCTCCAGGCGCGTCACCTGGCTGTCCAGGATGCGCAGGCGCGCGCCTTCCGCCTCGTCCGGCGCGGCGGGCGTGGCGAGGTCGGCGCCCAGGTCGAACAGCTCGTTCTGCAGCCGCGCCAGCAGCGCATCGAAGTCACCGGAGGTATGCAGCCGCGCCAGACCGATGCAGGCGTTGGCCTCGTCGACGGCGCCGTAGGCCTCGACCCGCGGATCGGACTTGCTGACCGGCGCGCCGCTGGCCAGCCGCGTGGTCCCGGCGTCGCCGGTGCGCGTGTAGATCCGGTTCAGGGTGACCATGGATGACCGCGCGAACCGCTCAGTGCCGCGCGCGCCACCAGACCGCGCTCACCAGCACGGCGATGGCCACGGCCTGCATCACCACCCGCAGCCGCATCAGCTTGTTGGAGTAGGAGCGGCCGAAGTCGCCGCCGCGGAACAGGGCGTAGATGCCCAGCCCCAGCACGGCGGTCACGGCGATCAGGGCGGCGGGGATGAGGAAGCTGAAGATGTCCATGCACGGACCTTATGCGCCTTCGCGCTTGCGAACCACAGACAACTCGGGTATGGCGCGCCTTCTCGTGCGGTTGGTGAGCGTGTTCAACGAGCCTAAATCGTTGAATTGTCGAATTTCGGCCCCACTCAGGGTTCAGATGGGAAAAGTTTCGTCCCCCAACTCAACCCAACCAGCCCTCAAAAGTTACTTGGACAGCGTCGTTTCCGGCTGCTCTCAGGCTGAGTAACTCGGTATGTGAACATGTTCATCAAGCCGTTTCTGGACGGACGGCTCCGATGAACCCAGCTCAGAGAGGACGGCTCGTCCGTCAGTCAAAGCCACCTATGATGCACATCACTCAAATCCAAGCCGCAGATGAAACCTCAGTGAAGGCGCCGACCCGTCGCGCGCTCGCCAAGCAACAGACCCGCGCCAAGGTGCTCGCCGCCGCCCGCCGTCTGTTCAGCGAGCAAGGCTATGAAGGCGCCACCATCCGCGACATCGCCTCGGCCGCCGGCATGTCGACCGGCGCGGTGTTCGCCAACTTCACCGACAAGTCGGACCTGTTCCGCGAAATCATGCTGACCGACATGGGCGCGCTCGCCGAGGCCATGTCCGAGGCGTCCGCCCAGGGCAACGGCCCGCAGGACGGCCTGCTGCGCGTGTTCGTCGCCGGCTACCGCTTCTACCAGACCCAGCTGCCGCTGGCCCGCGCGGCCTTCAGCGTCGGCTGGTCGCCGGTGGACGGCCCGGCCCTGCGCAGCGCGCCCCAGGTGCAGAGCATGCTGGGCGTGATCACCGACCTGCTCCGCAAGGGCGAGGAAAGCGGTGAACTCACCGCCGGCGCCGCGTCCGAGCTGCGCGCCCAGATGCTGTTCGACGCCTACCTTTCGAACTTCGACCAGGCCATCTTCCAGGGCTGGACGATGGACGCGCTGGAAGCCCGGGCGAACGACCAGATCGCCATCCTTCTGGCCGGCGCCCGCAAGAGCTAGGCTCCGGGGCCCAGGCTCCGGCGCCGTCTCAGAACGAGATGACCAGCCCCACGGACCATAGTTCGGAGGCCTCCATGGACGGCGCCGCGGCCACCCCCGCCGCGGCGCCGCTCAAGGTCGCGCCGCCGCCGAACCTGCGCCAGACGCAGAAGGAGGCCACGCGCAACCGGGTCATCGAGGCGGCCAAGGAGCTGTTCGACACCCAGGGCTACCAAGGCACCACCATCCGCGAGATCGCCGCCCACGCCGGGGTTTCGGTGGGCAGCGTCTTCACCACCTTCGCCTCGAAGTACGAGGTGCTGAGCCAGGTGATGCAGGATCGGCTGGACGGGCTCTACGGCGAGCTCGACCGGGTGATGCCGCACCTGCGCGGCTCGACCGTCGATCGCCTGCGGACCATGTTCGCGATCCACTTCGCGTTCGAGGTGCGCCACAAGCGGCTGTTCCTGGCCTATATCGCCTCGGCCTTCGACTGGACGCTGCCCAGCAGCTCCATCCCGATCGGGCGTAACGCGCGGCTTCAGGAGATCATCTCCGATTGCCTGCGCAAGGGCATGGCGGAAGGCGACGTCGATGCCGGCGTCGATCCCGACGAAATCAAGGACCTGCTGATGGCGGCCTATGTCTGGGTCTACCGGCTCGCCGCCTGGCACGACGCCGACGCCAAGGCGATGACCGAGGTCATGGACCGCCAGATCGCCCTCATCGCCGCGGGCTTCGCACCGAAGGGCTAGTTGGCGCCCTCTAGCAGGCAGGACTTTTGCCTAGTTGGCGCCTTCAAGCAGGCGCCGGGCGATCACCTGCGCCTGGATCTCGCCGGCGCCCTCGAAGATGTTGAGGATGCGCGCGTCGGCCAGCACGCGGCTCACCGGCTGCTCCACCGCAAACCCCGTCCCGCCGTGGATCTGCACCGCGTTGTCCGCCGCCGCCCAGGCGATGCGCGCGGCGGTGAGCTTGGCCATTCCGGCCTCCAGGTCGCAGCGGCGGCCCAGGTCCTTCTCAGCCGCCGCGAACCAGGCCAGGCGCCGCGCGCCCAGCAGTTCGGCCGCCATCATCGCCAGCTTGTTGGCCACGCGCGGGAAAGCGGCCAGCGGCGCGCCGAACTGGCGGCGCTGCAGAGCGTAATCGAGCGCCAGGTCGAGCGCGTTCTGGCCGACGCCGATGGCGCGCGCCGCCGTCTGGATGCGCGCGCTTTCGAAGGTGGCCATCAGCTGGGCGAAGCCCTGGCCGGACTGGCCGCCCAGCAGGTTGGCGTGCGCCGCCTCGAAGCCGTCGAAGGCGATCTCGTATTCCTTCATGCCGCGATAGCCGATCACCCCGATCTCGCCGCCGCCCATGCCGGGCGCGGGGAACGGGTCGGCGTCGGTCCCGCGCGGCTTCTCGGCCAGGAACATGCTGAGGCCCCGGTGGTCCTTTAGGTTCGGGTCGGTGCGGACCAACAGCGTCATCAGGTCGGCGCGCGCGGCGTGGGTGATCCAGGTCTTGGCGCCGGTGACCCGCCACACGTCGCCGTCACGCACGGCGCGGGTGCGCAGGGACCCCAGGTCGGAGCCCGCCTCCGGCTCGGTGAAGACCGCCGTCGGGATGGTCGCGCCGCTCACCACGCCGGGCAGGAAGCGGGCCTTCTGGTCGTCGGTCCCGTGGGCCAGCAGGAGTTCCGTGGCGATCTCCGAGCGGGTGCCCAGCGAACCCACGCCGATGTAGCCGCGCGACAGGGCCTCGGTGACCACGCACATGGCGACCTTGCCCAGGCCCGAACCGCCCCAGTCCTCCGGCGCCGTCAGGCCGAAGACGCCGAGCTCGCCCATCTCCTGCAGGAGCGACAGCGGGATCAGCTGGTCCTTCAGATGCCAGCCGTGCGCGTGCGGCGTGACGCGCTCGGCGGCGAAGGCGGCGAACTGGTCGCGGATCGCCTCCAGGGTCTCGTCCAGGCCGGAAGCTTCCAGCGAAGGCCGTCCCCGCGCGTCGGCCATCAGCTCGACGATCCGCGCCTTCGCGGCGGGCGATGCGGCGGGCGCGAGCCGCTCGATCGCCGGCGACAGCCGCGCCGCCGAGACCCCGGCTTCCGCCGGCCGGAACATCTCGCCCTGGTTCATCGGCAGGCCGCCGGCGAGCTGGCTCAGGTATTCGTAGGCCAGGAGCTGGGCCGGCAGCGCCTCGGCCTCGCCGAGCCGGCCGTCGGCCGCCAGGGCCCGCGCCCACGCCGCTGTCTGGCGCAGGGTCTCGGCATAGGCCGCCGCCCAGGCCAGGCCGTGGGCGATATGCTGCTCGCGGTCCAGCGCCGCGCGGTCCAGCCGGCCATCCTTCGTCACCCGCCCGGCCGCAGCCGCGCGCAGGTCGGCCACCAGGGCGGCGGCTTGGTTCGCCGCGAGATCGAGGATTGCGGTCAGGTCGGGGAGGATCAGGCTCATGGCGCGCGACTATAGGGGAAGCTTGCGCCCGACCGCACAGCCCTGCTTACGTTCGGGGCGCCGAAAAGGAACGCCCCATGCTCGTCGTCCACCACCTCAACGATAGCCGCTCACAGCGCATCCTCTGGCTGCTGGAGGAGCTGGGCGCGCCCTATGAGATCAAATTCTACCAGCGCGATGCGACCACGCGGCTGGCGCCGCCGGAGCTCAAGGCCGTCCATCCGCTGGGCAAAAGCCCCGTGATCACCGACGGGCCGATCACCATCGCCGAGTCCGGGGCCATCGTGGACTATATCCAGCGCAAGTACGGCGCCGGCCGCATGGGGCCGCCCGGCGACGAGGTGGGCGCCGAGAAGTATCGGGAATGGCTGCACTATTCCGAGGGCTCGGCCATGCTGCCGCTGATGCTCAACATGTACGTGGGCCGCCTGGGCGAAGCCGGCGCGCCGCTGCATCCGCGCATCCAGAGCGAGATGGCCAACCACCTGTCCTATGTCGAGGGCGCGCTGGCCGGCCGCGACTGGATCATGGGGTCCGAAATCACCGCCGCCGACATCCAGCTGAGCTTCGTCGGCGAGGTCGCCCGGGCCTTCGGGCAGATGGCGACCTATCCGAACATCGCCAGGTGGGTCACCGCGTTCCAGGCGCGGCCGGCCTATGTACGCGCGCTGGAAAAGGGCGGCGCCTACAACCTGGGTCCTGCGCGTTAGAGGCCCGCGCCCAAACGCCGTCATCCCCCGGCCGTCCGAACGGACGATCCGGGGGACCCATGGCCTCTGGAACCGGAACGAAGACCACTGGCTCCCCCGGTCGGCGCGAAGGCCGACCGGAGGATGACGATCGGATGCGCCGCTACTGCGGGATCACCTTGGTCGTGGTGGTCACCGAGTCC
>JAFEDM010000192.1 GCA_018241625.1 Pseudomonadota bacterium
CCCCCAGATGGCCGAGAACATCGGCGCGGCGGCGCGGGTGATGGCCAACTTCGGCCTGGACGACCTGCGCCTGGTGAACCCGCGCGACGGCTGGCCGCAGGAGCGCGCCTGGGCCTCGGCCTCGGGCGCCGACTGGCCGCTGAACGCCGCCCAGGTGTTCGACAGCGTGGAAGCCGCCATCGCCGACCTGAACCTGGTCTTCGCCACCACCGCGCGGCCGCGCGAGCTGCAGCTCCCCGTGCTCACGCCACGCGAGGCGATGGGCGAGCTCACCGCCGCCTCGGCCGCCGGCCAGCGCATCGGCCTGCTGTTCGGCGGCGAGCGGGCCGGCCTGGAGACCGCCGACATCGCGCTCTGCCAGGCGGTGGTGACCTTCCCGGTGGACATGCGCTTCCGCTCGCTGAACCTGGCCCAGGCGGTGGCGCTGAACTGCTACGAGTGGCGCACCGCGACCGCCGCCGGCGCGCCCGCCATCTTCCGCGACGGGCCGGCCCCGGCTGCCGGCGCGGCGATGCTGGGGTTCTACGAGCACCTGGAGGGCGAGTTGGACAAGGCGGGCTTCTTCCATCCGCCGGAAAAGCGGCCTTCCATGATCCAGAACCTGCGCACGGCGCTGGGCCGCGCCCAGTTCTCCGACCAGGAGGTCCGCACCTTCCGCGGCGTGGTCACCGCCCTGTCGAAGGGCCGCGGCCGGGTGCTGGCCAAGCTGGCGGCACAGAAGGCCGAGAAGGCCAAAAAAGGCGAGGGGAGCGACACATGAGCTTCGCGGAACTGCTGGCGAGCCTGCCGATCCCGATCCTGCAGGCGCCCATGGCCGGCGCGACCTTCGACGCCATGACCGTGGCGGTGAGCCAGGCCGGCGGCCTGGGCAACCTCGCGGCGGCAGGCGTCGCGCCGGAGGAGATGCAGGCGGCGGTCGATGGGGTGCGCGCCCAGACCGATGCGCCGTTCGGGGTGAACCTGCTGATGGCGCCGCCGCTGAAGCCCGAGCCGGCGGAGCTGGATGCGGCGCTCGCCCGTCTCGCCCCCTGGTACGCCGAGCTGGGCCTGCCGGTCCCCGACCACCCGAACCGCTTCGCCTACGACTTCGACGCCCAGCTCGAGGCGTTGATCGCCGCCGCGCCGCCGGTGGCCTCCTTCAGCTTCTCGATCCTCACCAGGGCCCAGGTCGACGCCTTCCACGCCAAGGGTGCCTATGTCGTCGGCACGGCCAACACGGTCGCCGAAGCGATCGCTTGGGCGGAAGTCGGCGCCGACGGGATCTGCGCCCAGGGCGTCGAGGCGGGTGGACACCACGCCTACTTCCTCGACGACATCGAGGCCTCGTCCATCGGAACCTTCGCCCTCTTGGCCACGGTGACCAAGGCCGTCGACCTGCCGGTGATCGCCGCGGGCGGTATCATGGAAGGCCGGGGCGTCGCGGCGGCTTTGGCCCTGGGCGCCAGCGCGGTGCAGATGGGCTCGGCCTTCCTGCTGGCCGAGGAGGCGATCATCGGGCCGACCTGGAGCCAGGCGCTGAAGGACGCGCCGTCCGACGCCACGCGGCTGACCCGGGCGTTCTCCGGCCGCTATGCCCGCGGTCTGCAGAACCGCTTCGTGCGCCAGATGGCGGACGTGCAGGAGCAGGTCCCGGCCTATCCCGTCCAGAACCGCCTCACCCAGGCCATGCGCGCCGCCGCCAACAAGGCCGGCGACCCGGAGATGATGTCCCTGTGGGCCGGCCAGGCGGTCAAGCTGGCTCAGCCTGGGAAAGCCGGCGAGATGGTCACGGCCTGGTGGGCCGAGGCGCAGGACGTCGCCCAGGCCCTGGTCGAACGGACCTCGAAGCGTCGCTAGTGCCGCCAGCCGGAAATCGTGCCCGCCTAGCTTGCCGCTGGGCCGCCGCCCACTAAACCTCCGCCCAAAGCGGCTCAGGGGAAGGCGAATGAACCGGCGCGAATTGATGGCCTTTGCGGGCGTGGTCGGTCTGATTCCGACGGCGCGCGCGTTCGCCGCTGCGGGCGACCTCAGAAGCGCCGCGCGCGAGGCCTATCTCTATGGCCTGCCGCTGATCGAGATGGCCGCCGCGCGGCAGCGGATGCTCAGCGCGCCCGAGGGGGAAGAGGCGCAACCCGCAGGCCTCAACGCCCTCAAGCCGACGCGAAAGCTGACCGGCTCGAAGAACCGCACCATCACCACGCCCAACAACGACACACTCTATTCCAGCGCGTGGCTGGATCTCACCAAGGGCCCGGTGACCCTGACCGTACCGCCTTGCGACCGCTATTGGTCGGTGGCGCTGCTCAACATGTACTCGGTCAACGACGCGATCCTGGGGACGCGGACCACCGGCAACGGCGGCGGCCGTTACACCATCGTGGGGCCCGGCCAGCCGGGCCTAGGCCCGAACATCGTCCGCTGCGCCACGCCGCATGCCTGGCTGCTGACCCGGATCCTCAGCGACGGTCCGGCGGATCTGCCGGCCG
>JAFEDM010000193.1 GCA_018241625.1 Pseudomonadota bacterium
ACCGCCATGACCAGCGGAAAGGTCACGGGCAGCGCCCAGATCGCCGGGCGCCCCAGCTGCGCGCCCCAGAGCCCCACCGCCACCATGGCCACGATGTGGTCGAGACCGGAGATCGGGTGCTCGAACCCGCTGACGAAGCCCATGGCCTCGCCCTGGACGATGTGCGCCTGGGCGATGCCGGGCGCGGCGGCGAACGCCAGCAGCAGCGGCAGGAGACCTCCGCGGCCCATCTTCCTGAACATGCCTTCGATCCCTCGACGCCCCATGGGTTCCATCCAATACGACCTCGCGGCCAGGGTCGAGGACGGTTCTATTTCCGCGCCGCCAAGGCGGCGTCGAAGAACGCCACCTGCCGGGCCGCATACTCCGAGCGCATCTGGTGGCCGGCCCAGGCGATGGTCAGCTCCTCGGCGATCGGCCGGCTCTGCGCGCCGCCCGGCGTGCGGCGGTAGAGCTCGAGCAGGTCCTCGCGATCGATCACCGGCTTGTCGGTGAAAATCGTGCGCCTGCCCTCGGAATCGATAAGCCCGGCGGCCGGCAAGGCCTTGGCGACCAATTCTTCGCGTTGGGCGGCGCTGAGGCCGGGCACGAGGGTGAAGGTCGCCGGGCAGACCCGGTGCTCGACGTTCAGATGCACCTCGAGCTGGCCGCCGGCCTTCTGGAGCTGACCGGCGATGGCGCCCACCCGTTTCGCGTCCACCAGGCCGTCGTGCTCGGACAGCACGACCAGGGTCGGCGGCAGGTCGTGGGCGTCCTTCAGCAGGTAGGCCATCGGCGCCACGAACGGGCCCATGTAGTCGGCGACCGCGACCACCGGCAGGCCCTGCTGCTTGGCCGCCACGCCGTAGAGGTTGGCGAACGCCCCGCCGGCCGACATCCCCATGGTGAAGACCGGGGTCCGGGCCGTGATGGCGCCCTTGTCGATCAGCGCCTTGTGCAGCGCCAGCATGTAGGCCACGTCCGGATTGGCCTTGGGATCCAGGCTGGAAAGGTCCCAACGTTTCTGGCCTGTCCGCTCCAGCGACGACGTGGCGGCGTAGCCATAGCCGGCCGCGACCAGGGCCGACAGCACGCGCACCGTGTGCTCCCGGGTGGCGAAGGCCTCGGACCCGCCGGAGCCGTGGAACAGGTAGACGATCCCCTTGGGATTCGCGGGGACGTAGCTCAGCACCGGGCGGCCGCCGATGGTGTCGCTGTGGACCGGCGGCGGCGGCAGGGTCGACGGCGCCTCTTCCCAGCAGCCGGCGTCGGCGGCCTGGACCGAGGCGGGCGCGGCCAGGACCAGGGCGAGCGCCGAAAGCGCCAGGCCGCAGGTCCGGCGAATGGCGGTTGGACCCCGACGTGGCATGGCGGCGCTCCCCTGGCTCAGCCTATTGAAACCTCCCGGGGCCCAGTTGCGCGCGCAAATCGACTAGGTTCCGGAAAACGGAATTCGCGCCCGCCGCTTGATCGCGGCCGCCGGCGCGGCGACGGTGGGGTCATGAAGCTTCGCCTTTTCGCCGCGCTCTTCGCCCTCGCCTGCGCCGGTTCGGCCGCCGCCGAGCCGGTCCTGCTGCCCAAGCCGCGGTCGATGATCGTGGACGCCGGGTCCTTGCCTATGACCGGTGTATTCAAGGCCAGGATCACCGGTTGTCCGCAGCCGCTGATCGGCAAGGCCGTGGCGCGCCTGCAGGCCGACGCCGCCCGCCTGCGCACCTTGCGGAGCAAGGCCGGCCCGGCGCTGGCCATCCGCTGCGCCGCCAAGGACGCCGGCTACCTGACGCTGGCCGCCAAGGAGGCCTACCGCCTCGCCGTCACCGCCGAGGGCGTGAAGATCGAGGCCGACGGCCCGGCCGGCGCCCTGCACGGCCTGGCGACCCTGCGCCAGTTGATCGGGACGGGCGCGGGCGCCGCCGCCATCCCCTTCGTGCACATCGACGACTCTCCGCGCTTCCCCTGGCGCGGGGTGATGATCGACACTTCGCGGCACTTCATGAGCGTGGCGACGGTGAAGCGCCAGATCGACGCCATGGAGCGGGTGAAGCTCGACGTCCTGCACTTCCACCTGTCGGACAACGAGGGCTTCCGGATCGAGAGCAAGCGCTATCCGAAGCTCACCCAGATCGCGACCCACGGCCAGTTCTACACGCAAGACCAGATCAAGGACCTGGTGGCCTACGCCGCCGAGCGCGGCGTCCGCATCGTGCCCGAGATCGACGTGCCGGCGCACACGGCCGCGATCCTGAAGGCCTATCCGGAGCTGGCGGCCGCCACCGATCCGGCCCAGCCGCTCGCCGCCGCCAACCCGGCGCTGAACCCGGCCAGCGAGGCGACCTACAGCTTCCTGGAGGGCCTGCTGGGCGAGATGACCGCCCTGTTTCCCGACCGCTACTTCCACATCGGGGGCGACGAGGTCAGCGACGGCGCCTGGATGAAGGACCCGGCCATCACCGCCTATATGGCGGCCCACGGCCTGAAGACCCGCGTCGAGCTGGAGGCGGCGTTCCACAAGCGCGCCCGGGACATGCTGACCCGGCTGGGCAAGACCGAGATCGGCTGGGACGAGATCGCCGCCGCGCCCCTGCCCAAGGACGTGGCCGTCGAGGTCTGGCGCTTCTCCAACCCGATCGCCGACGCGGTGCGCGCGGGCCACCCGACGGTCGTCTCCTCAGGCTACTACCTCGACCACCTGGAGACCGCGGCCGAGCACTACGCGGTGGACCCCGCCGACCTCCAGGCCGACGGCTTCACGCCCGACGAGATGGCCCGGGCCCAGACCATGAGCCCCTTGCTCACCAACATCGCCCGACCCCTGGCGCTGAAGCCCGTGGCGCCGCTGACGCCGGAGGAGGAGAAGCTGATCCTCGGCGGCGAGGGGCCGATCTGGGCGGAACTGGTGACCGACGAGATGCTGGACCAGCGCCTGTGGCCGCGGGCCGGAGCCCTGGCCGAGCGTTTCTGGTCGGACCGCAGCGTGCGCGATCCGGCGGACATGCAGCGGCGCCTGGCGGTGGTCCAGACCCAGCTGGAGGTCCTGGGCCTGCAGGACCTCGTCAACCGCGCGCGGATGGCCGAACGGCTGGCGCCCGGCCAGGCGAAGACGGTGCTGACCTTACTGAGCGCCGTTTCGCCCACTCGCCATTTCGCCCACAACCACACCACCTTCGCCATGCTGCACGGCGTGACCCACCCGCCGGAGCAGATCCTAACCACCCCGGCCGACGCCGCGCCCACCGACGCGCCGGAGGTCTGGCGGCTGGAGGCCGGGGCCGCGCGCGCCGCCAGGGGCGAGTTCGCGGAGGCGGCGGCCATGCGCGCCCAGCTGTCCGCCTGGGCCGAAAACGACCCGGCCTTCGCCGCCATCGCCCAGGGCAAGCCGGACCTGGAGGCGGCGCTGCCCGCCTCCGCCGAGGTCGCCGCGGTGGCGCGCGTGGGGCTGGCGGCGTTGGACGCGCTGCAGGCGAGGACGCCGCTGCCGGCGGACCAGGCGGCCCACGACGCCGCGATCCTGGAGAAGGCCGAGAAGGAGGCCGCCGCCTCGGCGCGGCCGCTGTTCGTGTTCGTCACGCCCCAGCCGCCGGGCGACCTGATCGTCTCGATCACGCCGGCGGTCCGGCGGCTCTACGACGCGGCCACGACCGCGCGCTGACCGGCGCGGTAGCCGCGCCAGGCGTAGAAGAAGATGTAGAGGTAGGCCGGCGCCATCAGGGCGGCGAACACCGCCTGGAAGTCGTAGGTCTGCTTCAACACCGCGAAGGCCTGGGGGATCACCGCGCCGCCGACGATGCCCATGACCAGCAGCGCGGAGCCTGTCTCGGTCACCCGGCCCAGCCCCTTGATCGCCAGCGGGAAGATGGCTGGCCACATCATGGCGTTGGCGAAGCCCAGCGCCGCCACGAAGGCCACCGACACATAGCCCTTGGTCAGGAAGGCGCCGGCGACCAGCACCACGCCCAGCAGCGCCGAGCCTTGCAGATAGGTCTGCTGCGACAACGGCCTGGGCGTGAAGATCAAGCCGGAGACATAGCCCGCCAGCATGGCCGCCAGCGTGAAGGCGGTGAAGAACTTGGTCTGGTCCAGCGGCAGGCCGAAGGCGCGGCCATAGGCGCCGATGGCGTCGCCGGCCATCACCTCCACGCCGACGTAGAGGAACAGGCAGAGCACCCCCAGCCACAGGTGCGGGAAGCTGAAGACGCTGCGATGCTGGCCCTCACCCTCGGGGTTGGCCTGCGCCACCTGCAGGTCCGGCAGGGGTGAGCGCAGGATGCCGACGGCCGCGACCAGCAGGACGGCCGCCATGGCGAGATAGGGCGCATGGATCTTGGCCGCGAAGCCGTCCAGGAAGGCCGCGCGCACCGCGCCGGTCTTTCCCTGCACCGTCGCCGCGACGTCGCCGATGTCCTTCAGCACCAGGGCGCCGATCACCAGCGGCGCGGCGATGCCGGCCGCCTTGTTGCAGATGCCCATGAGCGCGATGCGCCGGGCCGCCCCATCGATCGGCCCCAGGATCGAGACGTAGGGGTTGATCGCGGTCTGCAGCAGCGCCAGGCCGCCGCCGATCGTGAACAGGCCGCCGAGCGCGCCGGGATACCAGCGCCGGGTCGCGAATTCGCCGAACACCGCCGCGCCCACGGCCATCACCCCCAGCGCCAGCGACAGCCCCCTCTTCAGCCCGGTCCGCTTCAGGATCCACGACGCCGGCAGGGCCAGGACGAAGTAGGAGACGTAGAAGACCATCAGCACCAGGAACGAGTTCACGTCGTCCAGGTCGAAGGCCACGCGCACGAAGCTGATCAGCGGCCCGTTCAGCCAGGTGCAGAAGCCGATGATGAAGTAGAGCGCGCCAGCGATCGCGATGG
>JAFEDM010000194.1 GCA_018241625.1 Pseudomonadota bacterium
GAGCACACCCTGGTGGCGACCCGGAATGGGCCCGTGGTGGTGACACTGGCGGCTTGATCGGCAGGGGCAGTTGACTCGGCCCCGCCCTTCCACTATCCACCGCCGCTCGATTTTCGACCCGGAGCTACCCCTGTGAAGCGGACCTTTCAGCCCTCGCGTCTCGTGCGCAAGCGCCGTCACGGCTTCCGCCTGCGCATGTCCACCAAGAATGGACAGAAGGTCCTGGCCCGTCGTCGCGCCAAGGGCCGCAAGCGCCTGAGCGCCTAAGACCCGACTGCGGTATGGTGTCGGCGTGCCCGACGCCCCTCTGAAAATCGAACGCCTGAAGAAACGCCCGGATTTCCTGGCCTGCGCCCGTGCGCCCGCTGTCGCGC
Source organism: Pseudomonadota bacterium (assembly GCA_018241625.1). Classification (GTDB taxonomy): domain Bacteria; phylum Pseudomonadota; class Alphaproteobacteria; order Caulobacterales; family Caulobacteraceae; genus Phenylobacterium. The sequence goes on from JAFEDM010000194.1 coordinate 375, forward strand.
GCGGCGCCGTGCTGGTCCAGGCGCGTCCGCGCGACGAACAGCCGCTGGTGCGGGCCGGCTTCACCGCCACCAAGCGGATCGGCGGCGCTGTCGAGCGCAACCGCGCCAAGCGCCGCCTGCGCGAAGCCGCCCGCCTCTTGCTTCCGCAATTGGGCTCCCCAGGTTTCGACTATGTGTTCATCGCCAGGGGCGGCGCGACCACGCGGCCCTGGGACCGCTTGCTTGACGATATGAAAAGCGCGCTGATAAGGCTCGCCGCCGAACGCGACCGCCCTGCGACCTAGGGCCAATTCCTCTTACCCGGACCGCGCCCAGTTCCATGCAAGACGACTCAAACCGCAACACGATCATCTTCCTCGTGTGCGCGGTCGCGCTTTTCATCGTCTATCAGGTGTTCGTGCTGGATCCGGCGCAGAAGCGCAAGGCGGCCGAGCTGAAGGCCCACCCGCCGGCTGCGGCCGCGCAAACCGCCGCCGGCGCGCCGGCCCTCTCCGCCCCGCCGGTGGCCACCCGCGCCGCCGCCATCGCCGCCAGCCCGCGCGTGCCTCTGGCGACCCCGGCGCTGAAGGGCTCGGTCTCCCTGCGCGGCGCGCGGATCGACGACCTGTTCCTGACCCAATACGCCCAGACCACCGCCAAGACCTCACCGCCGGTCGAGATGCTGCGCCCCGAGGGCACGGCCTTCCCGTGGTTCGTGGACTTCGGCTGGGTGGGCCAGAACGTGCCGAACCTGCCCGGCCCGCTGACCAACTGGACGCTGAGCCAGGGCGCGACCCTGGCGCCCGGCCAGCCGGTCACGCTCACCTACGCCAACGGCGCGGGCCTGACCTTCACGCGCCGCATCGAGGTCGATCAGCACTACATGTTCACGATCACCGACACGGTGGCCAACACCGGCGCGGGCGCGGTGACGCTGGCCCCTTACGGCACCGTCCAACGCCAGGGCCTGCCGCCCGATCCGAGCGCCTCCAGCGTCGTCCACCAGGGCGTCATCGGCTACCTGGGCGGCAAGGACCGCGCCTTCACCTACAAGGACCTGTCCAAGGACAAGGGCCAGGTGCAGCAGTTCGACTCGGCCGGCGCCTGGACCGGGATCACCGACCGCTACTGGCTGGCGGCCCTGATCCCGGCGGCGAACGAGCAGGTGCACGCGGTCTATCGCGACGCCAAGGCCGGCAATGTCGACGTCTACGAGGCGAACTACACCGGCGCGGCGCGCACCATCGCGCCCAACACCCAGATCACCGTCAGCGAGCATCTGTTCGCCGGCGCCAAGGAGCTGCCGCTTCTCAAGGGCTATCAGGACAGCCTGGGCATCGCCCACTTCGACGACGCCATCGACTGGGGCCGTCTGCTCGGCTTCCTGGTGCGGCCGATCTATTCGTTCCTGACCTTCATCTACCAGCAGGTGGGCACCTTCGGGGTGGCCATCCTGACGCTCACCGTCATCGTGCGCCTGGCCTTCTTCCCGATCGCCAACAAGCAGTACGAGTCGATGACCAAGATGAAGAAGGTGCAGCCGCTGATGGAGGAGCTGCGCCGCCGCTACAAGGACGACCCGGCCAAGCAGCAGCAGGAGATCATGGCCCTGTACCAGCGGGAGAAGGTCAATCCGCTGGCGGGCTGCCTGCCGATCCTGCTGCAGATCCCCGTCTTCTATTCGCTCTACAAGGTGCTCAACATCTCGATCGAGATGCGCCATGCGCCGTTCCTGGCCTACACCGACCTGTCGGCGCGCGACCCGACCACCATCTGGAACCTGTTCGGCCTGATCCCCTGGGACCCGTCGCACGCGCCGCTGATCGGCGGGATCCTGGATTCGACCCTGCACCTGGGCGTGCTGCCGCTGGCCTACGGCTTCACCATGTTCCTGACGACCTCGATGTCGCCGCAGACCGGCGTGGACCCGACCCAGCAGCGCATCATGCAGTTCATGCCGCTGATGTTCATGTTCATCATGGCGCCCTTCGCGGTGGGCCTGCTGATCTACTGGACCTGGTCCAACTGCCTGACCACCATCCAGCAGTACGTGATGATGCGCCGCTACAAGGTGGAGAACCCGATCGACCGGTTCTTCGCGCGGCTGTTCGGCAAGAAAGCCGCGGCGGGGTGACCGAGGCGGTCTTCTCGGCCGAGGAGCTGGACGCCGCCCGCGTCCTCTTCGCCCACGACGTCCGTTTCATGATGGGCGCGGTGAACATCGCGGGCCTTCCGCCGGCCGACCTGCCGGAGGTGGCCTTCGCCGGCCGCTCGAACGTCGGCAAGAGTTCGCTGATCAACGCCGTCACCGGCCGGCTGCACCTGGCGCGCGCCTCCAACGAGCCCGGCCGCACCCGCGAAGTGAACTTCTTCGTCGCCGACGAGAAACTGCGGCTCGTCGACCTGCCCGGCTACGGCTTTGCCCGCGCCGGCCGCAAGGACGTGAAGAAGTTCCAGAACCTCGGCCGCGACTATCTGCGCGGCCGCCCGAACCTGAAGCGCGCCTACCTGCTGATCGACGCCCGCCACGGCCTGAAGGACGTGGACAAGGAGGCGCTCGACGCCTTCGACATCGCCGCGGTCTCCTACCAGATCGTGCTGACCAAGTCGGACAAGCTGAAGGCCTCCGAGGTCGAGGCCGTCGTCGCGCGCACCCAGACCCAGATCGCCAAGCGTCCCGCCGCCTTCCCGCGCGTGCTCGCCACCTCTTCGGAGAAGGGGACCGGCATCCCCGAACTGCGCGCCGAGATCGTCGCGGCCTGCCTACCTCCCCCGCTTTAGCGGCGGGAGGTAAGGGACTAGGCGGACCTCGCGTCATCGCGCTAGGAAGCCGCCATGCTCACCACCGACACCCGCACCGTCTACGACGAAGACCTCAACCTGTTCCGCGACCAGGTCCGGAAGTTCTACGACAAGGCGCTGACGCCCCACCTCGACCGCTGGGAAGAGGAAGGCGTCGTCGACCGCGAATTCTGGCGGGCGGCCGGCGAGGCCGGGATCCTCTGCCCGCAGGTGCCGGAGGAATACGGCGGCCTCGGCGCGGACTACCGCTACAACGCCGTGATCGGCGAGGAGCTCTCCTACCTGGGCTCGTCGGCGGGCATCACCCTGCAGTCCGACATCGTCGTCGACTACATCATCAACTACGGCTCCGAGGAGCAGAAGCGCCGCTGGCTGCCGGGCATGGTCTCCGGCGAGGTGGTGACCGCCATCGCCATGACCGAGCCGGGCGCCGGCTCCGACCTGCAGGGCGTGCGCACCAGCGCCGTGCGCGACGGCAACCACTACGTCGTCAACGGGTCGAAGACTTACATCACCAACGGCCAGAACGCCGACCTGATCGTGGTCGTCGCCAAGACCGACCCGACCCAGGGCTCGCGCGGCATCAGCCTGATCCTGGTGGAGGCCGACCGGGCCGGCTTCAAGCGCGGCCGCAACCTCGACAAGATCGGCCAGAACTCGGCCGACACCTCGGAGCTGTTCTTCGAGGACGTGCGCGTGCCGATCACCAACTGCCTGGGCGAGGAAGGCAAGGGCTTCGCCTACCTGATGAACCAGCTGCCGCAGGAGCGGCTGCAGATCGCCATCGCCGGCCAGGCGGGCGCCCAGCGCGCCTTCGACGAGGCGGTGAAGTTCACCAAGGAGCGGACGGCCTTCAAGCAGAAGGTGTTCGACTTCCAGAACACCCGCTTCACCCTGGGCTTCCTGAAGGCCAAGCTGCAGGCCGGCTGGGCGCACATCGACTGGTGCCTGGCGCGCCACCTGGAAGGCAAGCTCACCGCCGCCGAAGCCTCGGCCGCCAAGCTGTTCCACACCGAGCTGCAATGGGAGGTCTGCGACGCGGCCCTGCAGCTGCACGGCGGCGCGGGCTACATGAACGAGTATCCGATCGCCCGCCTGTGGCGCGACGCCCGCGTCCAGCGCATCTACGGCGGCACCAGCGAGATCATGAAGGAAGTGGTGGCGCGGTCGATCTAGAGCCCGCGGGTGAGCAGGATCAGCACGTAGAGCGGCGCCGCGGCCAGCCAGGCCACGACCATGGCGATCACCGCCGCGCGCCGACGGCCCAGCGAGCCGAACTGCCAGCACATGGCCAGCGCGCCGGCGATCACCACCATCTGGGCGGCGGTGAGGGCCACCGGACCCCAGGCGCTGGGCGGCAGGCTCTCGCCCATCCGCGTGGTCGTGCTGAGGAACTCGGCCAGCTCCCAGCCATAGACGAAGGCCGCATAGGCCGGGGCGACCGCCAGCGCGATCCCCAGCAGCGCCCATCTGCGGTTCACGGCGTCTTCTTCACCACCACCTCGCCGCCCTTCATGACGAAGACCGGCCGCTCCAGCACGGTGACGTCCGACAGCGGGTCGCCGGTGACGCCCACCAGGTCGCCGTAGTGACCGGGCGTCGCCTGGCCGACGTCGGCGACGCGGTCCAGCGCCTGGGCGGCGGTGAGGGTGGCGGTCTGGATCGCCTGCAGCGGCGTCGCGCCATAGCGCACCATCACCGCGAACTGCCGCGCGTTGGTCCCGTGCGGATAGACCCCGGCGTCGCTGGAGAAGATCATCTTCACCCCGGCCTTCAGGGCCTTCCTGAAGTTCTCCCGCTGGATCTCGCCGATGTCGCGGTCCTTCTTTAGGTTCTCCTCCAGCACCCCGTTCTTCCGGCCTTCGGCCTGGGTGTAGTCGGTGTTGTAGATGTCCATGCCGAAGTAGCTGCCGTGGGCGATGGCGAGCTTGATGCCCTCATCGTCCACCAGGCTGGCGTGCTCGATGGTGTCGACCCCGCCCAGGATCGCGGCCTTGATGCCGTCGGCGCCGTGGGCGTGGGCGGCGACCTTCATGCCGGCGCGGTGCGCCTCGTCCACCATGGCCTTGATCTCGTCCAGGGTGAGCTGCTGGGCGCCGGGCGTGTCGCCGTGGCTGAACACCCCGCCGGTGGCGCAGATCTTGATCACCTCGGCGCCGTACTTGTGCATCTCGCGCACCCGCTTGCGGCCCTGGTCGGGGCTGTCGATCACCGCGTCGCCGGTCTGGTGCATGGAGGGCGGGAAGGAATTGCTGTCGCAGTGGCCGCCGGTCGAGCCGATGGCGTAGCCGGCCGGCACGATGCGCGGGCCTTCGATGAAGCCGCCGTCGATCGCCTGCTTCAGACCCACGTCCTCGAAGTCGCGCGAGCCCACATTGCGCACCGTGGTGAAGCCCGCCTCCACGGTCGCCTTGGCATGGGTGGTGGCCAGGATCGGCCAGAAGCTGTCGGTCTTCTGCAGGCGGTTGTAGCCGCCGAACAGCGGCGAGGACGTCAGGTGGACGTGCATGTCGATCAGGCCGGGCAGCAGGGTGACACCGGGCAGGTCCACCCGCTCGGCGCCCGCCGGGACCGGCTGGCCCTGGCGCTCCACCGCCGCGATCCGCCCGTCGGTGATCACCACCAGGGGCTTCTCGACGTACTTTCCGGTGGCCACGTCAAGCAGCCGTTCGGCGCTCACCGCCACCGTCTTGGCCGCGGCCGCGCCGCACACCATCGAGGCGGTCGCCACCGCCGCCACCAACGCCTTGATCCGCATACGCCGCTCCCCAATCGAAGGCCCTGGCTTAGCATGGCCTTCCGTCCGTGACAGGGGGCGCTCCGTCCGCTATCGGGACGCCCGAACTTCAGCCTCTCTCTTCTAGCTTCCAAGGATCAGGGCGCGCCCGTGACTGACGACCCCCAAGCGCAAGGCTGGGCCACCGCCCACACCCTGGCCGAGGCCCTGCCCTACATCCAGCGCTATGACCGCGAGACCGTGGTCATCAAGTACGGCGGCCACGCCATGGGCCAGGAAGAGGTCGCCAAGCAGTTCGCGGCCGACTGCGTGCTGCTGAAGATGCTGGGGCTGCACCCGGTGATCGTGCACGGCGGCGGCCCGCAGATTTCCGCCATGCTGGAGCGCGCGGGCGTGAAGTCGACCTTCATCGACGGCCTGCGCGTCACCGACGCCGCCACCATGGAAGTGGCCGAGATGGTCCTGTCCGGTGCGATCAACAAGGAGATCGCCAACTGGATCACGCTCGCCGGCAAGGAAGCCGACGTGCGCGGCGTGGGCCTGTCGGGCAAGGACGCGCGGCTGATCACCGTCGAGAAGGCCAAGCGCACCAAGAAGGACCCCGACTCGATGATCGAACGCGAGGTCGACCTGGGCTTCGTGGGCGAGCCCACCCGCATCGATCCCAAGCTGATCGAGGCCCTGATCTACGCCGACGAGGACTATATCCCGGTGATCGCCCCGATCGGCGTCGCCGAGGACGGCCAGACCTACAACATCAACGCCGACACGGTGGCCGGCGCGCTGGCCGGGGCGCTGAACGCCAAGCGCATGCTGCTGCTCACCGACGTGGCCGGCGTGCTGGACGGCCAGGGCGAGCTGGTGCGCCAGATGTCCATGGCCGAGGCCAAGGCCGCCATCGCGGACGGCGTCGCCACCGGCGGCATGATCCCCAAGCTTGAGACCGCCATGGCCGCCGTCGAGGCCGGGGTCGAGGCCGTGGTCATCCTCGACGGCCGCAAGCCGCACGCCATGCTGGTCGAGCTGTTCACCGAGCACGGCGCAGGCACCTTGATCAACGAATGACCGCCGACCTCCGTCACGTCGACACCTGGCTCTTCGACCTCGACAACACCCTCTATCCGGCCCAGTCCGGCTTCATGGGCGAGATCGAGCGGCGGATGACCGCCTTCGTCCAGCGGGTGACGGGCCTGGAGCGCGACGAGGCCTATCGCCTGCAGAAGCAGTACCTGGCCGACTATGGCCTGACGCTGGGCGGGCTGATCGAGCACCACGGCGTCGATCCGGCCGAGTTCCACGCCATCTTCCACGACATGTCGCTGGAGGCCCTGGCGCACGATCCGCAACTGGTGGCCGCCATCGCGCGCCTGCCCGGCCGCCGGCTGATCTTCACCAACGCCGACGAGGTCCACGCTAGGCGGGTGCTGGAGCGCCTGAGCCTGGGCCACCTGTTCGAGGATATCTTCCACATCGGCTCGGCGGCCTATGTGCCGAAGCCGGCGCCGGAGACCTTCGCGCGGATGAACGCCGCCCACGGCATCGCGCCGGAGACGGCCGCCTTCTTCGAGGATTCCGAGCGCAACCTGGCGCCCGCCTTCGACCTCGGCATGACCACCATCCTGGTGGGCCCGCACGCTGAAGCTTCCACCGCGCCCTTCGTGCGCTACAAGACCGCCAATCTTTCGTCCTTCCTGGAGGACGCCCACCTGAAGGATGCCGCCCGATGAGCGACCACGCCGACCTCCAGCGCGTGATCGAGCAGACCTGGGACGACCGCGACGCCGTGAACCAGCAGACCCAGGGGCCGGTGCGCGAGGCCGTGCTGGAGACCCTGGAGCGCCTGGATACAGGCGCCCTGCGCGTCGCCAGCCGCGCGGCCGACGGGACCTGGAGCACCCATCAGTGGGCCAAGCAGGCGATCCTGCTCTACTTCCGCCTGACCCCGAACCAGATCGTCGAGGCCGACGCGCCCGGCCCCTACTGGGACAAGATCCCGCTGAAGTTCGCCGGCTGGACGGCCGCCCAGTTCGAAGCCGCCGGCTTCCGCGCCCTGCCGGGCACGGTGGTGCGCAAGGGCGCCTTCATCGCCAAGGGCGTGGTGATGACGCCGAGCTTCGTCAACATCGGCGCCTATGTGGACGAAGGGACCATGGTCGACACCTGGGCGACGGTCGGCTCCTGCGCCCAGATCGGCAAGCATTGCCATATCTCCGGCGGCGCCGGCATCGGCGGGGTGCTGGAACCGCTGCAGGCCAACCCCACCATCATCGAGGACAACTGCTTCATCGGCGCCCGGGCCGAGGTGGCCGAGGGCGTGATCGTGCGCGAGGGCAGCGTGCTCTCCATGGGCACCTTCATCACCGCCACCACCCCGATCATCGACCGCAAGACCGGCCACACCGTCACCGGCGAGGTGCCGCCCTATTCCGTCGTCGTCTCGGGCAACCGCCCCAACCCGCACGACCCGACCCTGCCGTCCACCTACTGCGCGGTGATCATGAAGACCGTGGACGAGCGCACCCGCGCCAAGACCTCGATCAGCGAGCTTCTGCGGGACTAGGCCGCCCGGCATGGCGATCGCGGGCGACCTCAGTTTCGAGCTTCCGGAGCTGGCCGCCGAGCTGATGGCCGCGCGGACGGCCGAGGCCCTGGAGGCGGCCCTGGCCAAGGTCGCCCAGCTCACGCCGCGCATCCGCGAGCCGGAGAACTATGGCCGCCGCCTGTTCACGCCTGGCCTCGACGCGGGGCTGATGCGGGTCGCGCGCGCCCTGCAGCTGACCGTCACCCCGCCGCCCAAGTCGAACGCAAAGGTCGCGATCGTCGCCAGCCAGTTCTACGCGACCGGCGGACACACCCGCGTGGCCCGCGATGTCGCCGCCGCGTTGGGACCGGACAACCGCCCCCTGCTCATCCTCAGCAACCTGGGCGACGGCTCGGTGCGCTACCAGGGCCTGTTGAACAGCGGGCTGAAGACGCCCTTCGACGAGGCCGCGGTGCTGATCGCCCAGGCGCCGACCCTGGTCGAGCGGATCGTCGAACTGTTCATGATGCTGAAGGCCTCGGGTGTCAGCCGCATCGTGCTGATGTGCCATCCCTACGACGTGGCCGCGATCACCGCCTGCTGGGCGTTCCGCGACATCGTCGACTTCGTGCATCACGCCGACCATGTGCCGGCGCTGGGCGCGAGCATGGCGTGGTCGACCCACGCGGACCCGACCTACGCCTGCCACAAGACCTGCCGCGCCGCGGGACTTGACGCGATCTACGCCGGCATGACGTCGACCGTCACCGAGGCGCCGCCGCACGTGCGCGAGCCCGGCCGCCTGCGCCTGGCCACCTGCGGCGACGAGCGCAAATATGTCGGCGAAGGCCGCCACCGCTGGGCGGACTGGGCCGTCGCGGCGCTCAGCCTGCCGGGCGCGGAGATGCGCCACATCGGGATCATGTCCGAGCCCCTGCAGCGGGAGGTCCACAAGGCTCTGGCCGACGCCGGGATTGACCCCGCGCGCTACATCTTCGCCGGCATGGCCCCCAGCCTGCCCGCGGCCCTGATCGAGCACGGGACCGACATCTATGTCGGCAGCTATCCGTTCGGCGGCGGCAAGGCGAACCTGGAGGCGATGCTGCTCGGCCTGCCGATGATCGCCCCGGCCGACGCGGACCTGGCCAACCTGCTGCGCTTCGACCTGCCGCTGCCGGGCTGGGTGGATGTCGCCGAGCCGAAGGACTTCGCCGCGGCGGTGGAGCAGGCGCTGGCGCTGGAGCCCGTCCTGGCTTCGCCCGACCACGCCCGGCTGCGCGAGCGCGAGATCACACGCTTCGCCCGGTGGGTCGCCGGCGAGCGGCCCGACGCCGCCTGAACGGCCCGGCTATTCGTAGCCGAACCGCTCCATCATCGGCCCGCAGATGGCCTTGGTCGCCTGCGCCAGCTCCGGCGCGAGCGGCGCCAGGCGCGGCGAGAGATCGATCGGCTTGTTGTATTTCGGCGAGCCCCAGGGGTCGGAATCGGCCTCCGGCGCGTCGCCCCACATCGCCCCGGGATTCAGCTTCTCTACTCCGATGAACTGCGCCAGCCCCATCTGGATCTGCTGGGAATTCAGATCCTCATATTTGAACATGAACAGCCGGCCGCCGAAGCTCTGGGAGAGGATCGCGCGATAGGTCGCCATGTATTCCCGCGCGACCATGGCCGCCTGGCCCGGATCGAAGGCCTGGGCCGCGCCGCCGCGCTCGTGCACCTCCTGCCGCGAGCGGACCACGTCATAGGGGTGGCGAACCACCACCACGAACCGGGCCTCTTCAGGGTAGAGCGCGCGCAGGTCGTGGAAGAAGGGCGTCAGCAGCGGGTCCTTGACGCAAAGGATCGGGGTCTCGCCCAGGGCCTGCCAGATGCGCCTGAGCGGCACGTCGGCCGTCTCGCGCATCGTGCGGCGGAATTCTTCCGGCTCGCCGAAGAAGGTCGAGGTGTGCTCCTTCCAGGCGAGCTGACCCAGCCGGTAGCTCTGCGGGATGCCGCGGAAGAAGCTGATCTCCTGGTTGTAGGGACTGACCCGGGGCGCGGTGCAGAGCAGCGCATGGGTCACCGTGGTGCCCGATCGCGGGGCGCCGCCCACGAATACGATCTTCTCCGGCCCGGCGGCGCTCATGCGATCTCCTGCGTTCTGGGCCAGCGCTTAGAGGCGGCGGCGGCGGCGATCAAGCCGCGCCGAACTCATAGGTCCGCTTGGCGCTGGCGCGGCAGCCCAGCCCTTCCTTGAAGGCGATGAGGCCCGGATTGGGCTGAGACTCCTCGGTGGAGGTCCCGAGGTCGAGCACGCCGCCCCGCACGCTGCGCTCGGCGACCAGGCCTTCGGCCAACAGCATCACGGGCGATTCCCGCCGGCTGTCGGGGTCCTCGCCCCAGTAGAAGACGTAGGTCCAGTCCGCGCTGAGTTCGAGGCAGATGGCGCCGGCCAAGGCCCGGCCGTCGCGCTCGACCACCGCAAAGCCCGTCCGATCGGGGAACGCCTCGGCCAGGGCCCGGACCTGGGGCCAGCCCATGGTCATCGGAAAGCCCCGCGCCGCGCGGTTGGCGGCGATCACCGCATAGGCCCGCTCGCCCGCCGCGGCCGGCAGGCGCATGAAGGCCGCGCCGGAGCGTTTCAGCCGCCGCAGCTCCTTCTGCTTGGTTTCGCCGAGGCCGGCCTGGAAGGCCTCCGCGCCGGCCGCCACCAGGTGATAGTTCAGGTCCGCCTGGGCCAGGCGCCAGCCACCACGGAACAGTGCGTTCTCCACCGCGCCCGACGCCGGGTCCTGGAAGCCGTCGGGCGCCAGGCGGAAGGTCGCCCGATGGCCCTGCGCCTTCAGCCAGTCGCTGGCGGCCTCGACCGCCGCGACCACCGCCTCCGTCCCCGCGCCCGGCTGGACGGCTACGCCCCCGAAGGCGCCGGTGATCGGCGAGGCCCAGACCCCATCCTTGCCCGCCAGCGTCAGGCTGGCCAGGGCCGCGCCGCGGCTGTCCACCGCGGTGAAGGTCTCCAGCGCCTTGCCCTGCGCGCCGGCCTGATAGGCCATGAAGGCCGGGTCGATGAACAGATGGCCGCCGAGCTCAGGCGGCGCCTGGCTGCGGACGACCTCGATCACTCGATCACGATGTAGGACGACTGGCCCGAGTGCAGGGCCGAGCGGCGGATCGCGTAGCGGTCCAGGCCCCAGGCCTCGCGCACCGCCTCGGTCTCGCCGGGGGTCAGCGTGCTGTTCAGTTCGTCGAAGGCGACGATCGAGCCCTTGGTCAGATAGGGCCGCAGCGCCTCCAGCCCGGCCTTGGTGGGCGCATAGAGGTCGAGGTCGAAGTGGGCCATGGCCACGATGGTCCCCGGATTGGCCTTCAGGTAGGCCGGCAGGGTCTCGGTCACGTCGCCCTGCACCAGCTGGGTGCGCTCCAGGTGCGGCAGGGGGTCCAGGCCACGCCGCTCGGCCAGCAGGCCCTTCAGGCTGTCGAGATAGCCCTGGGTCAGCGCCAGGCCCTGTTCGACCATCATGCCATGGCCGCCGTCCTTCACGTCCACCGACGGGAAGCCCTCGAAGGTGTCGAAGCCCACCACCAGGCGCGAGATGTTGAACGGCTCATAGATGGTGCGGAACGCCTCGAAAGCCGCGATGTCGCGGCCCCAGCGCACGCCGAACTGCATGACAACGCCGTGCACCGGCAGGATCTGGCGGTACAGCTCGTTCATGTAGAGCAGGCGCTTCATCGCCCGCACGGTCTGGAAGAGCTGCACGTTCTCGCCCAGCTCCTGGTCCGGGATCGGCGCCGAACGGATGCGCTGGCCCAGGGTCTTCTCGGCCGATTGCAGGTCCTTGGAGACGATCGTGTCCAGGATCGCCTGATAGGCCTCGTTGATGGCGGCGTCGGTCACGCGGAGGGATTCCCTTGCTCTTCGATCCGCCTAACTGAACGGGGCGGAGGAGCGGTTCAAGCGGAATCACCGCGCCCCGGCGGCGGCGCGGCCTCGCGGCGTTGCACGCCTGTGGCCGCCCCCGCTACTATCGCGCGCGCCCGGCTGGCGGCGCAGGCGA
>JAFEDM010000195.1 GCA_018241625.1 Pseudomonadota bacterium
CATGGATCATCCCCTCCGGATACGGAGCGAGGTCATCACCCGGTCGGGAGCGGGTCAAGGCCGCCATCGTGGCGCTGGCCCGGGCGCGCCTTCCGAGACACAATCGGGAAACAGCCGCGGCCTAGAGACCGCGAAACACAAGATTTCAAGGCGACGATTTCAGGGGGAGACATCATGAGCATCCGCACCACCATGACCGCTGTCGCGCTGGCGATCGGCGCGCTGACGCTGCCGGCCGCCGCGATGGCGCAAGGCGGGCCGACGGCCACGATCAAGCAGGGCGCGCTGCAGGGCGCCGCGGTCGAGGGCGTGGAAGAGTTCTGGGGCATCCCCTATGCCGCCCCGCCGCTGGGCGACCTGCGCTGGAAGCCGCCGGCCGCCGCCAAGCCCTGGACCGGGACGCGCGACGCGACCGTGGCCGGCGCCTCCTGCCAGCCCAGCCAGAAGGGCGACTACACCGAAGACTGCCTGTTCGCGAACGTGACCCGGCCGGCCGGCGCCAAGGCCGGCCAGAAGCTGCCGGTCTATGTCTGGATCCACGGCGGCGGTTTCACCATCGGCTCGGCCACCGGCGCCTTCGGGGCCCAGACCGACGGCATCCAGTTCGCCAAGGACGGGATCATCACCGTCTCGGTCAGCTATCGCCTGGGCCGCGCCGGCTGGTTCGCCCATCCGGCGCTCTGCAAGGAAGGACCCTGCGGCAACTACGGCCTGATGGACCAGGTCGCCGCGCTGAAGTGGGTGAAGGCCAATATCGCCAGCTTCGGCGGCGACCCGAACAACGTGACCATCGGCGGCGAGAGCGCCGGCGGCATCTCGGTGCTGGAGCTGATGCTGGCGCCCGACGCGCGCGGCCTGTTCCAGAAGGCGATCGGCGAGTCGAGCTTCGGCCGCCTGGAGCCCACGCCCATGGCCGACGCCCTGGCGCGCGGCAAGACGGCCGCCGAGAAGGCCGGGGTCACCGGCGACGACGCCGCCGCGGCCGCGGCCCTGCGCAAGCTGCCCTTGTCGTCCATGCCCTATACCGAACCCTTCACCAGCCGCGCCGGCCCGATCCTCGACGGCCGCTACGTGCAGAGCGGCATCGCCGAGGGCTTCGCGGCCGGCAAGGCGGCCAAGGTCCCGCTGCTGATCGGCGGCAATTCCTATGAGGCCAGCCTGTTCCGCCCGGCGGCCGCCACCGTCGACGCCCTGCCCGCCGACCAGAAGGCCCAGGTGATGGCCGCCTTCGATCCGAAGGGCGCCGGCGACAAGCAGCAGATCGCCAACGACATGGCGACGCGCCAGTACATCACCGAGCCGGACCGGGCGATCAGCCGCGCCCAGTCGAAGGCCGGCCAGGCGGTCTACACCTACTACTTCTCCTATGTGACGCCGGCCGCGCGGGCGACGCCGCAAGGCAAGGGCGGCGCGGGCCACACCGCCGAGATCAAGTTCGCCTTCGCCGGGCCCAAGCAGCAGTTCGCCGACGTGGACCTGCCACTGGCCAAGGCGGTCAACGCCTACTGGGCGGCCTTCATCAAGACCGGCAATCCGGACTCGGCCGGCGGCCCCACCTGGCCGAAGTTCGCGCCGGGCGAGACCTATATGGAGTTCGGCGCCGACGGCCCGCAGCCGCACGAGCACTTCCTGAAGGCCCAGCTCGACTGGCAGGAAGCCCGCGTGAAGGCCGGCGGCGGCGCCTCGCCGACCACGCCCAAATAGCTCAGGCCGCGTAGCCGTCGACCACATAGACCCGCGACGTCGAGCTGGCGTCGCGGATCGGCAGGATGGCCTGGTAGTCGGGCGACGAGCGCCAGGCGAGCGCCGCGGCGCGGTCGGCGAATTCCAGGATGACGATGCGGCCGGGCGGTTCGCCGTGGACCGTCTCAGTCGCGCCGCTGCGCACGACATAGCGCCCGCCGTGCCTGGCGATCGTCGCCGGGACCTGGGCCACATAGGTCTGGAACAGCTCCGGGTCGGTGACCCAGATCTCATTGACGACGTAGGCGGCCATGACGCGGCTCCGGCGGATCGAAGCCGCCAGCCTAGCCGCAGCCGGCGGCGGCGTCAGGCGCGCTTCTTGGCGGGGACCTTGCGGTGCGCCGCGGGCTTCTTGGCGCCGCGCGCCGCGGCGGGCTTGCGCCGCTCGCCGCCGGACTGGCCCAGGCTGCGCTTGAGGGCGTCCATCAGGTCGATGACCTCCGCCTCGCGCGGCTCCTCGGGGGCCTCGACGGTGTGGCCCTTCTGCTTTTCCTTGATCAGGGCCCGAAGCGCATCCTCGTAGCGGTCGTTGAACTGGCTGGGGTCGAAGGGGCCTTCGAGCTGGTCGATGATCTTGGCCGCGATCTCGATCATCTGGGCCGGCGGTTTCACAGCCTTGATCGCCCCGAAGATGTCGTCGGCCTCGCGCACCTCCGTCTTGTTGCGGAGGGTGTAGGCCACGATGCCCTTCTCGTGCGGCTCCAGCGCCATCAGCCGTTCGCGCTGGTGCATGACCAGCCGGCCGAGCGCCACCTTGCCCGCCTTCTTCATCGCCTCGCGGATCACCGCGAAGGCCTCGGCCGCCATGTCGCCGTCGGGCGCCAGGAAGTAGGGATCGTTCCAGTAGAGGCGGTCGATGTCGGCGTCGTCGACGAAGCGCTCGATGTCGAGGGTTCGCGTGGTCTCCAGCCGCACGTTCTCCAGCTCCTCGCCGGTGACCACAACGTAGCGGCCCTTCTCGATCTCGTAGCCCTTGACGATGTCGGCCCGGTCGATCGGCCCCGACTCCGGATCGGTGGGGATCATGCGGATGCGGTTGTGCGTCTTCTTCGACAGCATGTTGAAGTGCACCTCGCCGCCGCGCGAGGTCGCCGTGTAGAGCGCTACCGGGCAGCTCACGAGACTGAGGCGCAGGTAGCCCTGCCAGGTCGGACGGGTGGCCATGGTCGTGTTCCGCTAGCCCTTGATGCGACTCGGGAAACGCGGCCTTCCGGAGTCAGTTCAACGGTTTAGCTATTTGCCGATCGCCAGCGTCGGCAGGGTGGCCGCCTCCTGCGCATCGAGCTGGGCCTTGCGGAAGTGCGTGCGCACGCCGCTCTCCTTGCCGAACTCCATCAGCTGGTCGGACGCCGGGCTGTAGGCCGGCCAGGCCGTCGGCCCGCACTTCGGCGCGCCGGTCTTGGCGAAGGCCACCCAGCAGGCATGCATCAGGCTCGCCACCTCCTGGTCCTTGGCGCTGACCTGGCTCATCGGCGTGCGCCGGCCCCAGTATTCCCAGACATACTGGATCTCGTCGGCGTGGCTGGCGCGGGTCTTGGACGGCGGGAAGCGCGAGCCGACGTAGGAGAAGTAGTAGAGCCAGCTGGGCTTGCCGCCGGCGGTCTGGGCCGCGACCCAGCGCGCCGGGCCGCCCATCACCCGGTCGGTGAAGACGGCACGCGCCAGGGCGTCGTCACCGGCCGCGACCTCGGCGGCGTAGGCGGGCTTCACCGCGGCGGGCACGCGAGCGGCCGCGATGGGCCCCAGCGTCATCGGCCCCAGCAGTGAATCCTCGCCGGAGTTGGAGCCGATGATCAGCGGGACGTCCGGAACGTGGCCGCGGGCGATGGCCTGGGTCGCGGTCTCGGTCATCAACTTGCCGTCGACCATCGGCTCGTAGTTGTCATTGACCGCCACCAGCTTGTCGGCCGGCAAGGCGCGCAATTCGGCGGCGGTGGAGACGGTGATCCCGGCCTTTTCCAGGGCCTTCACGCCGTCGGCCTCCTTGTCGGCCAGGGTCTTGGGGGCGAACCAGCCCAGACCGCTCTCGACGATGGCCTTCTGGTAGAGCCCCTTCGCCGAGGGCGTGGCCAGGAGCGCGAGCGTGCTCTCGCCGCCGGCGCTCTCGCCGAAGACGGTGACATTCTTGGGATCGCCGCCGAAGGCCGCGATGTTCCGCTGCACCCACTTCAGGGCCGCGATCTGATCCATCAGGCCGTAGTTGCCGACCGGATCGCCGGGCTTGGCGGCCTGGTCGATCGCCGGATGGGCGAAGTAGCCGAGCGCGCCCAGGCGGTAGTTGATCGCCACGACCACCACGCCGTCGCGGGCGAAGTTCTCGCCGCCGTAGATCCAGCCAGCGCCATAGCGGTGCGCGCCGCCGTGGATCCAGACCATCACCGGCGCGCCCCCTTTTGCGGTCTTTGGCGCGTGCGGCGGCGCGAAGACGTTGAGCTGCAGGCAGTCCTCCGAGGTCGGGCCATTGGCCCCGCCGCCGTTCGGCGTGCCGTTGGCGTTCATCGGCTGCGGGCAGGACGGCCCGGGCTCGGCGGCCGGCCGCGGTGCGGTCCAGGGCTTCACCGGCTGCGGCGGCGCCCAGCGCAGCTCGCCCACCGGAGGCGCGGCGAAGGGGATGTCGCGGAAGACGTTCGCCTTGTCGGTGGCCACGCCGACCACCGGCCCGGATTCGATCTTCACGGTCACCGGCTTTCCATCGGCGGGCGGCAAGGCCTGGGCGACCGCGGCGCCGGCGATCAGGACGGCGCTCAAAGCGACGACAGCGACACGGATCATCTCGGTCCTCCCCGGTTGCGGAGCGACCTTCTGGCGCGCGCGCCGCACGGTCAAGGCGGCGGCTTTCGGAACTTGACTCCATGCGTTCTCACTCTAGAACAAAAATGGAACAAAAGGAGTCCGGAAAGTCATGTCCGATTTTCGCGCAGAACGGCTCAGCGCCGTGCGGGCGAAGATCGCCGCCCTGGAGACCGGCGCGCGGCCGCAGGTCGGCACGCTGCCGTTCGGAGATGAGCGGATCGACGCTTGCCTGCCGGGCGGCGGCCTGCCGCTGGCCCGGTGGCATGAGGTCTGCGCCGAGGGGCTGGAGACCGAGATCGCCGCCGCGCCGGCCGCCTTTACGGCGCTTATGGCCACGCCGCTGGTTCGCCGGGGCGAGGCCGTCTGGGTGCTGCGCCGCGACGACCTCTGGGCGCCGGGCCTCCTGGGTCTGGGCTTCCCGCCGGAGCGGCTGATCCAGGTCTGCGCCAAGGACGAGGCCGAAGCTCTCGCCGTAATGGAGGACGCGCTGTCGACCGTCGGCGTCGCCGCTGTCATGGGCGAGATCGAGGCGCCGGACCTGACCGCCGGCCGCCGGCTGCAGCTGGCCTGCGAAAAGCACGGCGCCACCGGTTTCGTGATCCGCCGGCGACCCTATGGCGGCGCGGCCAAGCGTGAGGCGCCAGGCTCGGCCTCCGCCACGCGTTGGCGGGTCGCCTCGGCCCCCTCGGAACCCCCGGCCGGCGAGTTCGGCCTGGGCGCGCCGCGTTTCGAAGTGACGCTGGAACGGTGCCGGGGCGGGCGGACCGGCCAGTGGCTGATGGAGGCGACCCACGCCTACGAATCTGGGGCCTATTCTCTGGAGACGACGGATGTCGCGCATCCTCTGCGCCTGGTCGCCGAGCTGGGCGATCGCCAACTGGCGCCGGCGCAATCCTTCCGACTCGCCGGCTAGTTCCTCCCCTTCGGGGGAGGTGGCGGCGAAGCCGACGGAGGGGGCTCCCTTCGCCCTGATCGAGACCGTGCGCGCGGTGCGCCGGCTCTCGGCGGTGAACGAGCAAGCCAGCCGGCTGGGGCTCTCGGTGGGGCAGAAGGCCACCGACGCCATGGCCCTGGTTCCCGACCTGCAGACCGCCGAGGCCGAACCGGCCGCCGACGCCGACGCGCTCCAGGCGCTGGCCGACTGGTGCGTGCGGTTTTCCCCGGCCGTGGCCATCGACGCGCCCGACGGCCTGTTCCTTGACGTGACCGGGGTCGATCACCTGTGGGGCGGCGAGGCCGCCATGCTGGCGGACCTGAAGTCGCGCCTGGCCGCCAACGACCTGCCGTTCCGCTGCGCCATCGCCGACACCCCGGGCGCGGCCTGGGCGCTCGCCCACTACGGGGAAGACGGCGCCATCGCCCCGCCCGGCGGCCAGGCGCCGCTACTCGCGCCCTTGCGTCCCGCGGCCTTGCGTTTCGACCTGGAGACCTGGGCGCAGATCGAGCGGCTGGGTCTGCGCCAGGTGGGCCAGCTTATGGCGATCGCGCGCGGCCCGTTCGCGCGGCGGTTCGGCCAGGCGGCGATGACCCGGCTCGACCAGGCCCTGGGCCGCGAAACCGAGGCGCTGCAGTTCCGCCGTCCGCCCAACCCCTGGTTCGCCCGCCTGGCCTTCGCCGAGCCGATCAGCGCGCCGGAGGACCTGGCCCGCGTCGCGGTCGACATCGCGGCCAAGCTTTGCGCGCGGCTGGAGGCCGAGGGCCAGGGCGGCCGCCGCTTCGAGCTTTGTTTCCATCGCCTGGACGGCAAGGCGATCCCCGTGCAGGTCGGCCTGGCCCTGCCTGGCCGGGATGCGCGCCGGCTCGGCAAGCTGTTCGCGCCCAAGCTGGAGACCGTCGACCCGGGCTTCGGCATCGAGGTCGCGACGATCACCGCCGAGGGCGTCGAGCCGATCGGCGCCCGCCAGGGCCGGCTCGACACCGCCCGCGACCCGACGCTCGAGGAAGGCCTGGCGCCGCTGGTCGACCGGTTGGTGAACCGGCTGGGCGAGGATCGCGTCTGGCGCGCGGCGCCGGTGGAAAGCCATGTCCCCGAACTGGCCGTCACCCGCGCGCGGCCGCTGGCCAAGGCCGAGAAGGATCCGCCGCGGCCCTGGGATCGCGCGACGCCGCGGCCGACCCGTCTGTTCCGTCGCCCGGAGCCGCTGGATGGGGTGATGGCGGTGACGCCGGATGATCCGCCGACCCTGTTCCGCTGGCGCGGCCAACTGCACCGCGTGCGCCGCGCCGAAGGACCCGAGCGGATCGGCGAGGAATGGTGGAAGGGGCCGATCGAAGACGTCTCCTGCGGCCATGTCCGCGACTACTATCGCGTCGAGGATGCGGAGGGCCGCCGTTTCTGGCTGTTCCGCGCCGGCCTCTACAGCGATCCCGCAACCCCGCCGCAGTGGTGGATGCACGGGGTGTTCGGATGAGCGCAATCCACCCATCTTCGCCGCGATACGCCGAGCTGCAGACCTCGACCAACTTCTCCTTCCTGCGCGGCGCTTCGCATCCGTGGGAGCTGGTGGTGGGCGCCGCCGCCCTCGGCCTCGACGCCATCGGCATATGCGACCGCAATTCGCTCGCCGGCGTGGTGCGGGCCTGGTCGGCGCGCAAGGACCTGATCGCCCAGCAGGCTGAAGAGGGCCAGACCAGCGCCCAGTCGCTCCGGGTCTTTACCGGCTGCCGGCTGGACTTCGCCGACGGGACGCCGAGCCTGATCGTCTACCCCTCCGACCGCGAGGCCTATGGCCGGCTGACTAGGCTGCTCACGGTCGGCCAGTTGCGGGCGAAGAAGGCGCAGTGCGAGCTGCGCTGGAAGGACTTCCTCGACCATGCCGAGGGACAGCTCACCCTGGTGGTTCCGCCCGAACGGCTGGACGAGACGTTCGGAATCGACCTCGAACGCATCGCCAGCGACCTGCGCGGGAACGTCTGGTTGGCGGCGGCGCGGGGCTATGGCCCCCGGGACCTCCAGCGGCTGTCACATCTGGCCGCGCTCGCCGAGGCGTCCGGCGCGCCGATGGTCGCCACCAATGACGTCCTCTACCACGGCCCCGAACGCCGGCCGTTGCAGGACGTGCTCACCTGCATCCGCGAGAACTGCACGATTCAGGCGGCGGGCCTGCGCCTGCAGGCCAACGCCGAGCGCCATCTGAAATCCCCGACCGAGATGGCCCGCCTGTTCGCCAGGTTCCCCGGCGCCGTGGAGCGCAGCATCGAGATCGCCGGACGGATCGGGTTCGACCTTTCCGACCTGTCCTACGAATACCCCGACGAACCGGTGCCGCCGGGCAAGACCGCCATCCAGCACCTGCGCGACCTGACCTGGGCGGGCGCGGATTGGCGCTATCCGGACGGCGTGCCGGAGAAGGTCGACAAGCTGCTGCGCTATGAGTTGGACCTGATCGAGAAGCTGAAGTTCCCCAACTACTTCCTGACCGTCCACGACATCGTCGCCTGGGCGCGTGAGCAGGACATCCTGTGCCAGGGCCGCGGTTCGGCGGCCAACAGTTGCGTCTGCTTCTGCCTGGGGGTGACCGCGGTCGACCCGACCAAGGAACACCAGGACCTGCTGTTCTCGCGCTTCATCTCCGAG
>JAFEDM010000196.1 GCA_018241625.1 Pseudomonadota bacterium
CACCACCGCGGCGGCCGCCGCAAGGTCGAGCGCCGGTTCGTGGCCCTGGAATCCTTCGTCAGCCTGTTCCTCGACCACCTGTTCCCCGGCTGCGAGGTGCAGGCCCAGGGCGTCTTCCGCGTCATCCGCGACAGCGACATGGAGATCGAGGAAGAGGCCGAGGATCTGGTCCGCGAGTTCGAGCTGGCGCTGAAGCAGCGCCGCCTGGGCAGCGTGGTGCGCGTGGAGATCGAGCGCTCCATGCCCGAGGAGCTGCAGGGCTTCATCACCTCGGCCCTGCACGCCGAGCCGCAGGACATCATCCAGATCGACGGCCTGCTGGGCATGGACGAGCTGAACCAGCTCATCCCGGCCGATCGCGCCGACCTGAAGTTCAAGCCCTTCGAGCCGCGTTTCCCGGAACGCATTCGCGACCACGGCGGCGATTGCTTCGCCGCCATCGGCGAGAAGGACATCCTGGTCCACCACCCCTTCGAGAGCTTCGACGTGGTGGTGCAGTTCCTGCGGCAAGCCGCGCGCGACCCCAACGTGCTGGCGATCAAGCAGACCCTCTACCGCACCAGCAAGGACAGCCCGATCGTCGCCGCCCTGATCGAGGCGGCCGAGGCCGGCAAGAACGTCACGGCGGTGGTGGAAATCAAGGCCCGCTTCGACGAGGCGGCCAACCTGAAGTGGGCCCGCGACATGGAGCGCGTCGGCGTCCACGTCGTCTTCGGCTTCGTGGAGTACAAGACCCACGCCAAGCTCTCGACCGTGGTGCGGCGCGAGGGCGACACCCTGCGCACCTATTGCCACTTCGGCACCGGCAACTACCACCCGGTGACCGCGCGCTTTTATACCGACCTCAGCCTGTTCACGACCGATCCGGCCCTGGGCCGCGACGCCATGCGGGTGTTCAACTTCATCACCGGCTACGCGCGACCCGAAAGCGGCCTGGAGAAGCTCTCCTTCTCCCCGGTGACCATGAAGCCGGACCTCCTCGACCACATCGCCCGCGAGGCGCTGAACGCCGCCGAGGGCAAGCCGGCCGGCATCTGGGCCAAGATGAACTCGCTGGTCGACGAGCAGATCATCGACGCGCTCTACGCCGCCAGCCAGGCGGGCGTGCAGATCGATCTGGTGGTGCGCGGCATCTGCTGCCTGCGCCCCGGCATCCGGGGCCTGTCGGAGAATATCCGGGTGAAGTCGATCGTGGGCCGCTTCCTGGAACACGGCCGCATCTCCGCATTCGCCAACGGCCAGCCCCTGCCCTCGTCGGAGGCCCGGGTGTTCATCTCCTCGGCCGACTGGATGCCCCGCAACCTCGACCGCCGCGTCGAGGCGCTGACGCCGGTCGAGAACCCGACCGTCCATCAGCAGGTGCTGTCGCAGATCATGCTGGCGAACCTGAAGGACGAGGCCCAGAGCTGGTGGCTCGATGCCGAGGGCCACTACGCCCGCGATCCGTCCTGGGATCATCCGGGCGCCTTTTCCGCGCACGAGTATTTCATGACCAACCCCAGCCTTTCGGGTAGAGGGCAGAAGGTGAAGGACATGCCGCGCGCAATCGATCATGTGGCCTCGCGGGGATAGCAGGCCCGAACCCCGGCAAGCCGCCGTCATCGACGTCGGTTCGAACTCGGTCCGCCTGGTGATCTACCGGCTGGACGGGCGCGCCATTTGGACGGTCTACAACGAGAAGGCGCTCGCCGGTCTCGGCCGCGACCTGCCGACCACCGGGCGGCTGTCGCCCGAGGGCGTCGAGATCGCCATGACCGCCATCCGCCGCTTCCGCGCCCTGCTGGACGGCTGGCGCGCGGAGGACGTCACCGCCGCGGCCACCGCCGCTGTGCGCGACGCCGCCGACGGCCCGGCCTTCCTGCGCCGCATCCGCGAGGAGACCGGCCTCGCCGTCCGCGTGCTCTCCGGCGACGAAGAGGCCCGCTACGCCGCCCTGGGCGTCATCGCCGGCCAGCCGGACGCCGAGGGCGTGGTGGGCGACCTGGGCGGCTCCAGCCTGGAGCTGGTGCGGTTGAACGGCGACGCCCCGGAGGGCGGCGCGACCCTGCCGCTCGGCCCCTTCGCGCTCGGCGCGCCCCGCCAGCTGGACTACGACCGCACCCGCAAGATCGTGGAGGCGGCGCTGGGGCCGCACGTCAACCGCTTCGCCAGCCAGCATTTCCACGCCGTCGGCGGGGCCTGGCGAAACCTCGCCCTCTTCCAGATGGAGCTGGCCGACTATCCGCTGCACGTGGCGCATCAGTACGAGCTCGGCCGCGCCGACGCGCTCAGTGTCGCGCGCCTGATCGCCAAGCAGTCCCGCGCCTCGCTGGAGCGCATGCAGGGCCTGTCGAAGAAGCGGGTCGAAACCCTGCCCTACGCCGCCGTGGTGCTGGAGGCGCTGATCGAACAGCTGGGCGTCGAGCGGATCATCATTTCCGCCTTCGGGGTGCGCGAGGGCCTGCTGCTCGACGCGATGACGGCCGAGACCCGGGCTCGCGACCCGCTGATCGAGGGTTGCGATGCGCTCACCGCGGCGCGCGGCGGGCCGTTCGAACTGGGCGGCGCGCTGGAGGCCTGGCTGACGCCGGCCTTCGAGCAGCTGTCGCCCGTGTTCGGCGCGCGCGACCCGGTGCTGCTGGCCGCCGCCTGCCGCCTGGCGGACTTGGGGGCGCGCCTGCACCCGGACCACCGCGCCGACGTCGCCTTCGAACAGGTGCTGCGCGCGCCGATCGCCGGCATGAACCACCCGGAACGCGCCTTCCTGGCCAGCGTCGCCTTCTCGCGCCACACCTCGGCCGGCACGCCGCCGGAAGCCGAAGCGGTGGCTCGCGTGATTTCCTCCGAACGCCGGCAGCGGGCCAAGGCCCTGGGCGCGGCGGTGCGCCTGGGCTGCGACCTCTCCGGGCGCAACCCGCGGCTGCTGGAGAAATCCAGCCTCGCCATCCGCGACGAGAAGCTCAGCCTTTCCGCAGCGTCCGGCTGGGAGGACATGCTGCTGGGCGAACAGACCGCCAAGCGCGCCCAGACGCTCGCCTCGGCGCTGAAACTGAAGCTCGAACTGGGGTGAGCCCATGCAGATCCTGATGACCAAGGCCGCGCACGGCCGCGTGGCCGAACGCCTGGCCCAGGTCGCGCCGGACGCCCAGGTGGTCACCGCCGTCGGCGAAGACGCCTTCGAGCTGGACGGAAAGCCCGTCGCCGCCGACGACATTGCGCCAGAGATCGTCTGGCTCAGCCTCGATTCCTATCAGTCCGGGACCCTGCGCCCGCTCTATAGCCGGCTGATGAAGTCGCCGGCCGCCCGCTGGACCCAGATCATGGCCGCCGGCATCGACAACCCGATGTTCCGCTCGATCATGGAAAAGGGCGTGCGGATATCGAAGTCCTCGGCCCAGGCCACGCCGATCGCGGAATATGTCGTCGCCCATGCGCTCAGCCTGCAGGTCCCGATCCCGCAACAGGCCGCCTTGCAGGCGCAGCACGAGTGGAAGCCGACCCCCTATCGCGAGCTCGGCCACACGCGCTGGCTGATGTGCGGCTTCGGCAATATCGGCCATGAAATCGCCAGGCGCATCAAGCCGTTCGGCGTGCATCTTACGGTCGTCCGTCGCAGCCCGGCCGGCGAAGGCGACCTCGTCGACAAGGTCATCACCCTGGCTGACATGGGCGCGGAACTGCCGAACGCCGACGTGGTCGTCCTAGCCTGCGCCCTGAACGACGAGACGCGCGACATGTGCGACGCGGCCTTCTTTGCCGCCATGAAGCCAGGCGCGATCCTGATCAACATCGGCCGCGGCGGCCTGGTCGACGAGGAGGCCCTCCGCGCCGGCCTCGACCGCGACCAGCCGGCCCATGCGGTGCTGGACGTCTTCCAGACCGAGCCCCTGCCCGCCGATAGCTGGCTCTGGGACCATCCGAAGGTGCGGATCAGCGCGCACACCTCCAACTCCGGCGACGGCAACCTGGGCCGCGGCGACGACCTCTTCCTGGAGAACCTGCGCCGCTACCTGGCCCAGGAGCCCTTGCTCAACGAGGCCGATCCGCGCGAGGTCGGCCTGCCGACGCGCGGGTGACCTAGCGCGTGGTCGGCGGGCACTTCGGCCCGGTGTCGAGGCACAGCGCCTCGCCGCCGGCCGGGATGTGGCCCGTCTTGTCGAACACCCCGTCCAGCCGGATATTGGCGATCGACGGGCCGTCCTTGTCCATGGTCACCCAAAGCACGTGGTCGACGGAGCCGGGCGAGCCGTCGTACTTGCGCCCGCCGCCGGTCGTGCCCAGCGCCAGGTAATCGCGCCCGTTCCGCACCGTATCGGCATAGCTGTGCAGGTGGCCGCTGACGACGGTGTAAGGCCGGCCCTTTAACGCCGCCTCGATCCGGCCCAGCCCATGGGCGTCCGTGCGGTTCCAGACCGGCTTGTGGAACAGCACCACCGTCCAGCGGACCTTGGGATTGTCCTTCAGCACCTTCTCGAAATAGGCGCTCTGGGCGTCGCCGATCTCGCCGACCTTGGCCTCCATCAGGGTGGCGTAGGGCAAGGCCTCCGCCTTCTTGTGATCGGCCTTGTCCGCCTGGAGGTAGTCGTCGCGCATGCGGAAGATCTCGGCCATCCGCTTGTCGGAATAGTCCTCGGTGTCGAGCACCAGGAACAGCACGTTCTTGTAGAGGAAATGGTAGTAGCGCCGCCCATAGCGGGCCTCGAACACTTGCCGCTGGGCCAGGCTCGTCAGGTCGTGGTTGCCGCCGGCGTGGAAATAGGGCGCGTGGATCGCGCTGAGCCGGGCGTCGAACTCGTCCCACTCGGCGTTCAGCCTGGCCTTGTCCTCCGTCCCGCCCTCGATCTGGTCGCCGATGGTCATGACGAAGGCGGGGCGCAGCAGGCCAAGCTCGGCCGCCGCGACTTCGAACACGCCCTTGCGGTAACCGGAATAGAGGTCGGTCACCACGGCGAAGCTGAACTTCTCCGGCCCGTCGTCGAACGGCGTGGCGGTCCAGGGCTTGGGTCCGGCGATCTTGGGAGCCTGGAAGGCGGGCTTGGCCGGCGCGGCGCCCAGCGGCCCGCAGAACGCCAGGCCCGTCGCCAGCGCCAGCCCCAACACGAAACCGCGCTTCGTCATTGTCGCCCCCCATTGTCCGGGGACGGAGCATAGCCTGCGCCGCGCCGGTCCGGGCAAGCGCGCATAGCAAGAGGGCGGCGCCCCGGTCGCCCGGAACACCGCCCTCTGAACCAGATCCGTTGGGGGATCTGAGCTTTTGAGGCCGAGGCCGCCGCGGTTCGGACTGGGTCGCCCCACACCGGAACCAAGACCACCTCGATGTCCCCGAGGATCGTCCGGATCGGGTCGCCCCTCACCGGCCTGCTCCTCCAGGACCTTCTGCCCGCTTTCGACCCGGTCACCCGGTCCGCCGCGCCGCAGTCCCTCTCGGCAAGTGGAGAGTTGCGCCGATCCGGCGGGCGCGCAACGGCCCCGACGGACGGGGCTGTGCGCAGACTGCGGACGCGTCGGTGGACGGCTTGTGGAGAACCGGTGGTCGAAGTCGCAAAACCGTTACAGATCAGCGCTCTGAAACGATCCTCAGGAACCGCCCAAAACCCGCGTCAACCGCCGGCCGCCGTCGCCTTGGGAGCCCGGCGGACTTCCACGACCCGCACCCGCGCGCCGTCCAGCACCAGGGCGAGCTCGCCACGCTTCAGCTTCAGGGCGTCTTCGCCGAAGGCCTCCCGCCGCCAGCCTTTCAGGGCCGCGTTGTCGGCCTCGTCGTCGTTGGCGATCTGCTCCAGGTCCGAGACCGTGGCGATCAGCTTGGATGCCACGCCGGCTTCTTCGGCGCGGGCCTTCAGCAGCACCTTCAAGAGCTCAACCACCGCGCCCGCCGCGGGCGACGGCGGGGTGCGGCTGCGCTCGATCACCGGCGCATAGCCCTCCGGGTCCTTCAACGCCTCGCGCACGGCGGCGATCAGGTCCGGTCCGAAGCGCGAGCCGGAAAAGCCCTTCGGCACCGAGCGCAGCCGGTCCAGCTGGTCGGCGTCGGTCGGCGCCTGGGTGGCGATCTCGTCGATCGCCTCGTCCTTCAGGATCCGGCCGCGCGGCTGGTCGCGCAGCTGGGCGGTGCGTTCGCGCCAGGCGGCGACCGCCTTGTAGACCGCCAGGTACTTAGCGGTGTGCCGCCGGGGCCGCAGGCGCTTCCAGGCGTTCTCCGGGTCGACGTCATAGATGGCCGGATCGGTCAGCCCGCTCATCTCGTCGGTCACCCAGGCGAGCCGGCCCTCCTTCTCCAGCCGCTCGCGCAGCATGGGATAGAGCCTCGCCAGATGGGTCACGTCGGCCAGCGCGTAGGTGAGCTGATTGTCCGACAGCGGCCGGCGCGCCCAGTCGGTGAAGCGCGACGACTTGTCGAGCTCGATCTTCAGCATCTGGCGCACGAGGGCGTCATAGGCGATCTGCTCGCCGAACCCCGCCGCCATGCCCGCCACCTGGGTGTCGAACAGCGGCCGCGGCATGGCCTGCAGGTTGTTGAAGATCTCCACGTCCTGCCGCGCGGCGTGGAAGACCTTCAGGATCTTCTCGTCGCGCAGGATCGTCAGGAAGGGCTCGAGGTCGATGTCCTCGGCCAGCGGGTCGATGCAGGCTTCCGCGCCATTCGGCGCCGCCGCCTGGATCAGGCACAGCTTTGGCCAGTAGGTGGTCTCGCGCATGAACTCGGTGTCCACGGCGACGAACGGCTGGCTCTTGAGCTTGTCGCAAAACACCGCGAGTTCCGCGGTGGTCGTAATCGGCGTCATCGATTAGCTATAGCCCCGCGAGGCGGCGAGTCTGCAAGTCCGCGTTGCACGTACAGCACATTTCTCTCCGAAGGCCCCTAGATGTCCGACCGCCCGAACGGCCTCACCTACGCCCAGGCCGGCGTCGACATCGACGCGGGCAACCAGCTTGTGGAGCGGATCAAGCCGCTGGCCAGGTCCACCCGCCGGGCCGGCGCGGAGGCCTCGCTGGGCGGCTTCGGCGCGCTGTTCGACCTGAAGGCGGCCGGCTATGACGATCCCTTGCTGGTCACCACCACCGACGGGGTCGGCACCAAGCTGAAGGTGGCCATCGAGACCGGCATCCATGACACCGTCGGCATCGACCTGGTGGCCATGTGCGTCAACGACCTGCTGGCCCAGGGCGCCGAGCCCCTGATGTTCCTCGACTACTACGCCACCGGGAAGCTGGACGTGGAGGCGGCCGCGGCCGTCGTCGCCGGCATCGCCGAGGGTTGCCGCCAGGCCGGCTGCGCCCTGGTGGGCGGCGAGACCGCAGAGATGCCCGGCATGTACGCGCAGGGCGACTACGACATGGCGGGCTTCTGCGTGGGCGCCGTCGACCGTGACAAGGTGCTGCCGAGGCTGGACGCCCAGAAGCCCGGCGACATCCTGATCGGCCTGGGCTCGTCGGGGCCGCATTCCAACGGCTATTCCCTGGTCCGCCGCATCGTCGAGCGCTCCGGCCTGGCGTGGGACGCCGCGGCGCCGTTTGACGACCAAGGTCGGACGCTGGCCCAGGCGCTGCTCGCGCCCACCCGCATCTACATCAAGACCGTGCTGAAGCACCTGAAGGCCGGTCGTGTCTCGGGCCTGGCCCACATCACCGGCGGCGGCCTGATCGAGAACCCGCCGCGCGCCATCGCCCCTGGCCTGGTCGCCCGGTTCGACTGGAACGCCTGGGTCCCGCCGCCGGTGTTCGGCTGGATGCAGGAGGTCGGCGGCGTCTCGGACCTGGAGATGCGCCGCACCTTCAACTGCGGCGTCGGCCTGATGCTGATCGTCGACCCGCACGATCTGCCCGAGGTGCTGGAAGGCCTCGTGCGCGACGGCGAGGACGCCTTCGTGATCGGCGAGCTGGCGAAGGCCTAGGCCAGGCGCGTCGCCAGGACGGCCGCGACAGCCGCCAGCCCCGCGGTGGCCGTGGCGACC
>JAFEDM010000197.1 GCA_018241625.1 Pseudomonadota bacterium
AACCCCGTCCTTATCGGGCGCCGGCAGGGCCACGAGGATGCGGCCCTTCGCCTTGTCGACATAGGTGGGCAACAGGCCGTCCTGGCGGGTGAGGCCCGCGACTGCGTCGGCCGGCCGGGCCGCGCCTTGTGTTCCCGGGGCCTGGAACGCCAGCGCCGGCGCCGAGGCCATGACAAGAGCCGCGGCGGCCGCCGCTGCGAACAGAACACGCTTCACGAAACCATCCCCCGAACCGGCCCACCAAAGAGGCGGCACACTAGGCCCAGCCATGGCCCGCGGCCAAGCCGCGGCGGCTCTCCTGCGGGGCGATTGTTTGTCGAATTTCCGGGCGACGCAGGGTCAGGTTGCTTGACGCAAGCGGAAGCGAAGTTTTACGGTGTCAATTACAAACCCCAGAACGTGTTATCGGAACCCCGTCATGCATTCCGACCTGCGCCGCCCCAATCGCACCTTCACGATCCGGCAGCTCTGCCAGGAATTCAAATGCACGCCGCGGGCGCTGCGCTTCTACGAGGACAAGGGCCTGCTGACCCCCGCGCGCGACGGCATGAACCGGGTCTATTCCTACAAGGACCGCGCCCGCCTGCAGCTCATCCTGCGCGGCAAGCGCGTGGGCCTGGCCCTGGCCGAGATCGGCGAGATCCTCGACCTTTACGAGGTGGACGACGGCGGCGCTCAGCAGGCCGCCAAGAGCCTGCGCAAGTTCCAGGAGCGGATCGTCGCCCTGGAAAGCCAGAAGATCGACATCGACAACGCGATCGCCGAGCTGAGGGCCGGCTGCAAGGCGCTGGAAGCGCGCCTGTCGGCGACCCGGCCCGACCTGCTGCCGCGCGCCGCCGACTACGATCAGATGTTGCGCCGCAGGCTGGATGGCGTGGAACATAGCGAAGCCAAGTAGCCGCCGACTCGCCGCGGCTTTCGGAGATAAGCCGCAATGCCCTACCAGCCGCCTGTCCGCGACTACGCCTTCCTGCTGCGCGACGTGCTCGAGCTCGAGCGCTACGCGGGCCTGCCCGCCTTCGCCGACGCTTCCATCGACCTGATCGACCAGGTGCTGGAAGAGGCCGGCAAGTTCGCCGGCGAGGTGCTGGCGCCGCTGAACCACGTGGGCGACCAGGAAGGCTGCACCTGGCGCCCGGACTTCACCGTCACCACGCCCACCGGCTTCAAGGACGCCTACGCCAAGCTGGTCGAAGGCGGCTGGCCGGCCCTGGGCGCCGACCCCGCCTATGGCGGCCAGGGCCTGCCGCATGTGGTGAGCGTGGCCTTCTCCGAGATGAGCTCGGCGGCCAACATGGCGTTCTCCATGTATCCGGGCCTGACACACGGCGCCTATTCGGCGATCCACGTCGGCGGGACCCAGGAACAGAAGGACCTCTACCTGCCGAAGCTGGCCAGCTTCGAGTGGGGCGGGACCATGAACCTGACCGAGCCGCAGTGCGGCACGGACCTGGGCCTCCTGCGCACCAAGGCGGTCCCGCAAGGGGACGGGACCTACAAGATCTCCGGCCAGAAGATCTGGATTTCGTCGGGCGAGCACGACCTGACCCCGAACATCGTCCACCTGGTTCTGGCCCGGATCGAGGGCGCGCCGGCCGGGACGCGCGGCATCAGCCTGTTCATCGTGCCGAAGTTCATCCCGGACGCCGACGGCAAGCCGGGCGTCCGCAACTCCGTGAAATGCCTGGGCCTGGAAGAGAAGATGGGCATCCACGGCAACGCCACCTGCGTGATCGCCCATGAGGAATCCACCGGCTGGCTGATCGGCGAGGAGAACCGGGGCCTGGCCCTGATGTTCGTGATGATGAACGAGGCGCGCCTCGGCGTCGGCGTGCAGGGGATCGCCCAGGCCGGCGCCGCCTATCAGGCCGCCGCCGAGTTCGCCAAGGACCGGCTGCAGGGCCGTTCGCTCACCGGGCCCAAGAACCCCGACGGGCCGGCCGACCCGATCATCGTCCACCCCGACGTGCGCCGGATGCTGATGGACATGCGCGCCATCGTCGAAGGCGGCCGCTGCTTCCTCAGCTGGACCTCGCTGCACGGCGACCTGGCGGAGGCCAGCCTGGACGAGGCCGTGCGCCAGAAGGGCCGCGACTACATGGCCCTGATGACCCCGGTGCTGAAGGGCTTCCTGACCGACCGCGGCTTCCAGGTCTGCTCCGACGCCATGCAGGTGCACGGCGGCTCCGGCTTCACCGAGCACTTCCCGGTCAGCCAGTACCTGCGCGACTGCCGCATCGCCCTGATCTACGAAGGCACCAACGGGGTGCAGGCGCTGGACCTGGTAGGCCGCAAGCTGGCCGCCGACGGCGGGCGCGGGGTCATGGGCTTCTTCGCCGAGCTGGACGCCTTCGTCGCCGCCAACGACGCGGACGAGGCGATGAAGCCGTTTACCGAGGGCCTCGCCAAGGCCAAGGGCGAGCTGCAGGAGGCCACCATGTGGCTGATGCAGAACGGCCTGGCCAACCCGGACAACGCCGGCGCGGCGTCGACCGACTACCTGCACCTTTTCGGGCTGACGGCGCTCGCCTACATGTGGGCGATGATGGCCAAGGCCGCGCAGGCGAAGATCGCCGCCGGGTCGCACGACCCGCTCTATGCCGAGAAGCTGGCGGTCGGGCGCTACTACGTCGCGCGCGTGCTGCCGGAGACGTCGAGCCGGCTGGCCAAGCTGAAGACCGGCGCGGACCTGCTGATGGCGCTGCCGGCCGACGCGTTCTGACCAAGACGGAGAACCCCATGGGAAGCTATTTCGCCACCTCCGACTGGAGCCTCGAAGAGGGCGGCGACTTCCCGAAGGGGCGCTACAGCCGCGGCCACAGCCTGGTGTTCGGCTCGGGCGTGACCGTGCCCGGCACCGCCTCGCACCAGGTGGTCGGCAACAAGTGGGCCGCGCCGAACGCCGTCGACCCCGAGGAGATGCTGGTGGGCGCGATCAACACCTGCCACATGCTCTCCTTCCTGCACGTGGCCCGCGAGGCAGGCTTCGTCGTCACCCGCTATCGCGACGCGGCGGTGGGCCTGATGACCAAGCGCGACGACGGCGAGATGTGGGTCAGCAAGGTCACCCTGCGACCCGAGATCACCTATCAGGGCGCGCGGCCCAGCGAGGCCCAGGCGCACGACATGCACCACCGGGCGCACGAGATGTGCTTCATCGCCAATTCGGTGAAGACCGAGATCGTAGTGGAGGACGTGGTTCCGGCGGACGCCTGACCCCCGGCTGTCATCCCGGTTTTGGCGCAGCCGAAGACCGGGACCCATAGACTCCAAGCGTCCGGACTCAGCGCGGCGGCGACGCCGCGTCCTGGCTTGGGAGGCGGAGTCTATGGGTCCCGGATAAGCCGCTGACGCGACTTTCCGGGATGACACTGGAGGAGGTTTTCAAGGCGCGACTCCAACCCGTCCTTCAGTTCGCACTCCCAGATCGTCTCGACGCGCCAGCCCAGCGCGGCCAGCGCCTCGCGGGTCCGGGCATCGCGAGCGCGGTTCCGATCGACCTTGCCGACCCAGTAGTCGCGGTTCTGTTTCGGCACCCGCGCGCCGCGGGCGCAGTCGTGGCCGTGCCAGAAGCAGCCGTGGACGAA
>JAFEDM010000198.1 GCA_018241625.1 Pseudomonadota bacterium
CGGGCGGCGGCCTCGGCGCGGGCGCGTTCCTCGGCGGCGCGGCGTTCCGCGGCCTGGCGCTCCTGGGCGGCGTCGATGGCGCGTTGGCGCGCGGCGCGTTCGCTGTCCGAGAGGCCGTCGTTCGGCGCGCCCGCGGCGGGACGCGGCGCGGCCGGAGCCGGACGCGGATCGAACTGGCGGCGCTCGGCCGCGGACGGGCCGGCGAGGTTGCCCGCGGCCGGGGCGTGCGGACGCACACGCTTGGTCTCGACGACCACCGTCTTCGAACGGCCGTGGCTGAAGCTCTGCTTCACCGTGCCGGCGCTGACCGATCCCGCCCCGCGGGGCTTCAGGGTCAGGGGCTGGCGCCCGCCCGGAGGCGGGGGATTGCGGCCGTTGTTGTTCTCGTCGCTCATGCGCTCGCTTTACTCGGCGGGCCGGCGGATCCGGCCCTCAGGATCGAAACAAACCCAAACGGGTCAAACAAACAAAGGCGCGCGGGCCCGAAGCCCCGCTCGCCTTAAGGCTCCTCGCGCCAACTCTCTGGAAGGAGCGGGCGGAAGCCTGACAATCGGCGGGCGTCCTCGGCCCAACGATCGGCGGCTCGCCCCGCAAGGAAGGCGGTGTGTATCACATTCTCCGCGCCCAAGGCCAAACCCAATTCCTCCGCGGAAAAGACGCCGAACACCGGCGTGGGCGGAGCGTGCTTGCGGGTCTTGCCCAAGAGCTTGCGGCGGCCGTCCGCGGCGCCGTCGGACGCCTCGATCAGCCAGGCCGCCTTGCCGGCGTCCAACGCCGCGGCGACCTTCTCAAAGCCCGAAGTAAGGTCGCCAGCCTTCCGCGCAAGCCCCAGGCCCGACAAAAGCCGGCGTTTCAGCAAGGATTCCACCTGATCGGCGAGATCGGCGGCCGCCGAGACCTTCGCCTTGGCGGCGCGGGCGAACAGGCCCTTCTTCGCCGCCACCTCGACGCTGACGCGATCCGCCGCCACCCACAGGCCGCGGCCCGGCAGCTTGCGGGCCACGTCGGGCACCACCGCGCCGTCCGGCCCGGCGACGAAGCGGACCAACGCCGCCTCGTCCAACACCTGGCCGGAGACAATGTCCCGCCGCTCGCGGGAAGCTTCCGCGAGGGTCGACGGTGCAGCGATGTCGGAACGGGCCATGGCGGTCCGTTATCCGTGCGCGCTCGGCCCTCAGGCGTCGCGCGCTTCCCCTTCGAGTTCGGCTTCGGCGTAGGCCTCGGTTTCCTCCAGGGCCTCTTCCGGCTCGGGCTCCGGCGGCGCCTCGATCCAGCCCATGACGACGCGGGCGCGCATGATCAGCGCCTCGGCCTCGGCCGGCTCCAGGCCGAAGGATTCCAGGATGCCCGGTTCGCGCACGCGCTCGCCGTTCTTGGTTTCGAACCAGCCGCGCAGATCGTCCGGCACCAGGTCGGCCAGATCCTCGACGGTCTTCACGCCGCCCTCGCCCAGCGCCACGGCCATCGGCAGGGTGACGCCTTCGATCTCCAGCAGGCCGTCTTCCACGCCCAGCTCGGTGCGCTTGGCGTCGTATTCGGCGGCGATCTTGTCGAGATAGTCGGTCGCCCGCGCCTGGATCTCGGCGCCGGTGTCCTCGTCGAAGCCCTCGATGGAGGCGATCTCCGAGACGTCCACATAGGCCACGTCCTCGACGGTGGCGAAGCCTTCGGTGACCAGCAGCTGGGCGATGACCTCGTCCACGTCCAGGGCTTCCTGGAAGAGGGCGGTGCGCTCGGCGAACTCGCGCTGGCGGCGCTCGCTCTCCTGGCTCTCGGTCATGATGTCGATCTGCCAGCCGGTCAGCTGGGAGGCGAGGCGGACGTTCTGGCCGCGGCGGCCGATGGCCAGCGACAGCTGCTCGTCCGGCACCACGACTTCGACGCGCTCGTCCTCCTCGTCCATCACCACCTTGGACACCTCGGCCGGGGCCAGGGCGTTCACGATGAAGGTCGCCTCGTCCGGGCTCCACTGGATGATGTCGATCTTCTCGCCCTGCAGCTCGGCCACCACCGCCTGCACCCGCGAGCCGCGCATGCCGACGCAGGCGCCGACCGGGTCGATGGAGCTGTCGTTGGAGACCACCGCCATCTTGGCGCGGCTGCCCGGGTCGCGGGCCACGGCGCGGATCTCGATAACCCCGTCGTAGACCTCCGGCACTTCCTGGGCGAACAGCTTGGCCATGAAGCCGCCGTGCGCGCGGCTGAGCAGGATCTGCGGGCCCTTGGTCTCGCGGCGGACGTCGTAGATGTAGCAGCGGATCCGGTCGCCGATGTTGAAGTTCTCGCGCGGGATCGACTGGTCACGCCGCACGATGCCTTCGCCGCGGCCCAGGTCGACGACGATGTTGCCGTACTCGACGCGCTTCACCGCGCCGTTCACCACCTCGCCGACGCGGTCCTTGTACTCCTCGTACTGGCGCTCGCGCTCCGCCTCGCGGACCTTCCCGGTCACCACCTGGCGGGCCATCTGGGTCTGCACCCGGCCGAACTCGAAGGGCGGCAGGATCTCTTCGTAAGTCTTGCCGACCACCGCGT
The DNA here is from genome assembly GCA_018241625.1 of Pseudomonadota bacterium. Taxonomy (GTDB): domain Bacteria; phylum Pseudomonadota; class Alphaproteobacteria; order Caulobacterales; family Caulobacteraceae; genus Phenylobacterium. Next base: position 2,536 of record JAFEDM010000198.1, read on the forward strand.
CCTTGTCGGTGCGCTTGGCGTCGGCCAGGCGGATGATGCCCACCGGCTCGTCGGCCGGGACCTCATTGCCCTCTTCGTCGGTGACCATGCCGAAGCTGGCGTCGTCGGCGACCACGGTCTGCACCCGCTTGACGGTCACTTCGCCGGTCTTCTGGTCGATGTGCACGCGGATGTCGTGCTCGGCGCCATAGCGGGCGCGCGCGCCCTTCTGGATGGCTTCCTCGATCGCCTCGATGACGATCTCCTTGTCGATCGACTTCTCGCGGGCGACCGCGTCGGCGATCTGCAGCAGTTCAAGCCGGTTGGCGGAAATGCCGGTCAGGCTCATGGGGTGTTCCTCTTACTCGGATGTCGTGTTGTCGGTTGAAAGGTCGCTGTTCAGTCGGGCGGCGCGCGCCTCGGCGCCGCGCTTCATCAGTTGATCGGTGAGCACCAGCTTGGCCTCGGAGATCCAGGCGAACGGCACCAGGGCCGTCTCCTCTTCGCCCTCCAGGTCGATGGCGACATTGTCTCCCTCCACCCCGGCCAGGACGCCCTTGAAGCGCTTGCGGCCCTCGGCCAGGCGGTCCAGTTCCAGCCGCGCCTCATAGCCTTCATAGGTGACGAAGTCGGCCAGCCGGGTCAGCGGCCGGTCGACGCCGGGCGAGGAGACCTCCAGCGTATACTCGCCGGCGATCGGGTCGGCGGGGTCCAGCACCTCGGACAGCGCGCGGCTGAGGCGGGCGCAGTCCTCGACGTTCATGTCGCCGTCGGAAGGCCGCTCGGCCATGACCTGCAGCCGCCGCTGATGCTCGCCGCCCATCAGGCGCAGGCGCACGATGGCGTAGCCCGCCGCCTCGGCCACGGGGTCGAGCAGCTCCAGCAGTCTCACGTCCTCGGCGGTCTTCCCGCGCAACTTGGCCGTCCTTCGGGTCAAACAAAAAGCGGCGGGGCCGGAGCCCGCCGCTTGAAGGCGCTTATGCAGCGCTATCAGCGATGTTGAGGGGAATATAGGCGCTCAAAGGCGGCTTGTCACTCCCACGGACCACCAACCATAAGATTGGGCTTCACATACCGCGCCTCGGAGAGCTGGCCCTGACTGCCGGCCACGATGCATGAGGTGGGCGTATTCAGTTGCCACGCCTCATACCCTGCAGACGTCGAAAGCAACTCAAGCCGAGCGCCGTTCGCAAAGGTGATACGAAGATCAGCGGTTTCCGCGTCAACCGCCACTACCGCGACACGCGCCTTGAGGAGTTCGGCTCCGGCCCTGGCTTCCGCGTCTACGGGTTCGGGCAAGCCGAACTTCTGGCCATCGTCCTCGCTAGTTAGAATGAGGCGTCCATCAGAAACGATCCGCCACGGACAGTTGCCAGTCAGGCTGGCGGCGTCAAAGGCAAAGCCCCACGAAAATTCGAGGTGAGTGATGTGCTGAAGGATCGCGCCTGTCAGCAAGCCTTCCACCTTTGCCCGCAAGCGACCCGATGCCATCGTCCCGACCCCGTCCCCGCCTTAAACCTCATGATTGAAACGAGCCTTGGGGCCTCGGCGTGTCAAGGACGCGGCCCTTGGCCGCGCCGCGGAGCGGCTGGCTTCGCCAGGCCTTGAGACGCCGAGACCCCAAGGCAAACTGGCCGCCATGAGATTTTAAGCCGCAGCTTGCGGACCGCACCCTCCCCATTAGGGGAGGGACAGATCGCGAAGCGATCAGGGTGGGGAAGCCTGGATGATCTCCAACCTCAGCGCTCCGGCCCGCCCTTCCCCACCCCGGCGCTGGCGCGCCTTTCCCTCCCCATTAGGGGAGGGCGTTAAGGATTAGCCGCCTTTACTCCGCCCCGCTCTTCCCCCAGAGAGCGCCCCCAACTTCCTTTGTGTGTGAAGGCTGCCCCATGGACGTCTCCAAGATCCCCGTCGGCGTGAACCCGCCCTATGACGTGAACGCCATCATCGAGATCCCGCAGGGCGGCGAGCCGGTGAAGTACGAGCTGGACAAGAGCTCCGGCGCCCTGTTCGTCGACCGCTTCCTGCACACGGCGATGTTCTATCCGGGCAACTACGGCTTCATCCCGCACACCCTGGCCGACGACGGCGACCCGATGGACATCATCGTCGTGGGCCCGACGCCGGTGGTGCCGGGCGCCATCATCCGCGCGCGGCCGGTGGGCGCGCTGATCATGCGCGACGAGGCCGGCGGCGACGAGAAGATCCTGGCGGTGCCGGCCGACGCCCTGCACCCGTTCTATACCGGCGTGGACAGCTGGCGGGCCCTGCCGGCGATCCTGACCGAGCAGATCGCTCACTTCTTCAAGCACTATAAGGACCTGGAGAATGGCAAGAGCGTCGACATCATCCGCTGGGCCGACCCCGA
>JAFEDM010000199.1 GCA_018241625.1 Pseudomonadota bacterium
CCTGGCGCGCCGCTCGCGGCCGGGCTCCGCCCGGTCCTTGAGTTGCCGAGACCGCAAGGCATCATGGCCGCCATGGGATTTATGGCTGGGTCTGGCTGCGCCAGGGGTCCCAAGCGGACGAGCCAAATGTCCACGACGGGTGGGGAGCGGAAATTGGCTCGCCGTACGGAGCCTAGAGGACAATGTCCTGCGGTCCGACTTCCTCGATTGTCTCGTCAACGAACTTCACCGCGAGACCAAGCGACGGGTCCCACCGGCAATCGAAGAGCAATCCCACGACGCGCCTATTCGATCCGAATGTTTCCTGAATGAGGAGTTCCGTCGGCGTCACAAGCGAAGCGAGTTGACTCGGTTCCGTGATGAACGGTGCGATCTCATCCGCCAACTTGTCGCCCGCCATCGCCCGACGTTCATCGACGATGCCTAGGTAGTGGTCGAAAATTGCTGATGTAACGAGATCGCCAGTCTGGTCCTTGATGCGTTCGAACCGCCGGAACGCCTCAACCTGTGCGGGCTCGATTTCATCGCCCTCATCGCTTGGCACGACGAGTGTGATCGGAAATATCCTTCCGAAGAGCCGATACTCGTAAGTTCTGCGCCAGACGAGATCGTACTCCAACCCGCCGAGGATCGGGTGCATCATTGTGGAAGGAACCCTTCGCGGTCCATTTGCTGCGTAGGCAGGCCGCCATCTTACGTTAGACCTCCGCCATAGCGGCCATCGCGAATGTCCGCCATGGGTCGAACGCGGACGTTCCCAAATCACCAACCTCCGTCATCCCGGACGGCCGCAGGCCGATCCGGGACCCAGCCGCTCAGGCCTCGACGCAACGAGCCGCAATTCCTGCATCAAGGGGGGAGATGCTGGGTCCCGGCTCTCCGCGCTCTTGCGAGCGCTCCGGCCGGGATGACGGAATGAGCGAGCGTTCGCTAAGGCCTGAACTCTCCGGATGCCTGCAGGCAGCCATCGGCGGGTCCCGGTCGCGGCGGCGTCGACCGGGACGTGTCTGGACGCCTAGGCGCGCGCGGTGGTGTGCGCCTCGGATCGGACGGGCAGCTTCCAGCCTGGGCGGATGAAGTGGCAGGTGTAGCCGTTCGGGATGCGCTCCAGGTAGTCCTGGTGCTCGGGCTCGGCTTCCCAGAATGCGCTCGCCGGCGTGACTTCGGTGACCACCTTTCCGGGCCAGAGCCCCGACGCATCGACATCGGCGATGGTGTCGAGCGCGACGCGCTTCTGCTCGTCGCTCGTGTAGAAGATCGCGGAGCGGTAGCTGTCGCCGACGTCGTTGCCCTGCCGGTTCAGCGTCGTCGGATCATGGATCTGGAAGAAGAACTCCAGGAGCTGGCGGTAGCTGATCAGGGCGGGGTCGAAGATGATCTCGATCGCCTCGGCGTGGCCGCGGTGGTTGCGATAGGTGGCGTTGGCCACCTCGCCGCCGGTGTAGCCGACGCGGGTCTTCAACACCCCCGGATAGCGGCGCAGCAGATCCTGTACGCCCCAGAAACATCCCCCGGCGAGGATGGCGGTTTCGGTCTTGGCGGTCATGATGCGAAGTCCTTCTGGCGATCGTGGGGGGCGCAAGACAGATGGGCGTCGTCGGGGCCTGATCCAAGTCCAGCCTCGCGAGAGGACTTGAGGGCGGCGACGCGGCTGGTCGGTCGAATCTCGCCTCAGTCTTCGGCCAGCGAGCGCCAGCCGACCGCGTGCACACGCCCGAAGCCCAGCGCGCCGGTGAGCGGCGGGCGCACGAACAGGCCGGCGAAGGCCGCGTCGCGGACGTTGAGGCCGCCGGCGTAGGCGCCGAAGGCGGGCAGGATGAGGCGCTCGGCGTCGGTGATGAAGCAGCGGCGGCGCACGCTGCCGCGCGGGCTGCGGACCTTGGCGGCCGGGTGCAGGTGGCCGCTGACCTCGCCGGGCTGATGGCCGGGCTGCGGCTCGTGGCGCAGGATCAGGCCGCAGAGTGCGATCTCGTCCGCCGTCTCGCCGGGCAGGGCGCGGGGGCCGTCGGCGTCGTGGTTGCCGACCACCCAGATGAGGCTGCGCCCGGCGGCCAGGGCGACGAGCCGCGCCGCGTCGTCGCGCGCCAGCCGGCCCTCGGATCTGCGGTCGTGGAAGGTGTCGCCCAGCAGGATCACGGTCGCAGGCGCGAGCGCGGCCACCTCGGATTCCAGCCGCCCCAGGGTCTCGCGGGTGTCGTAGGGCGGCAGCATCTGGCCGCGCGCGGCGTAGGACGAGCCCTTCTCCAGGTGCAGGTCGGCGACGATCAGCGCCCGTTCGGCGGCGAGCCACAGGGCGCCGGAGGCGCGCAGCAGGGCCTCGGCGCCGCCGATGATCGTGCGCAGCGAGCCGCAGCCCGCGACCGCGTAGTCATAGGCGAACGTCCGCGTCTCGTTCTCCGAGGGCAGGGCGGTCATTGCAGGGCCTCGGCGATCAGGTCTTCCTCCGCGTCGTGCAGGATCATGGTCTCGCCGGTGTGGCCGGGCGAGCGTTCCTTGCCGATCTCCAGCAATATGGGCACGGAGAACGGCGACAGATGCTCCAGGGCGGCGTGGCGAATCCGCCCCTTGATGCGCGCCAGCATCTGCCCCAGACGCGCCACGTCCACGAGACCTGTCGCCGCATCGTCGCGGGCGCAACGCAGCAGCAGGTGGTCCGGCTGGTGGCGGCGCAGGGTGTCGTAGATCAGGTCGGTGGAGAAGGTGATCTGGCGGCCCGACTTCTGCTGCTGGCCGGGGAAGCGGCGCTCGATCAGGCCGGCGATGATCGCGCAGCCCTTGAAGGCGCGCTTCATCATGAAGCTTTCCGCGAGCCAGGCCTCCAGGTCGTCGCCCAGCATGTCCTGCGCGAACAGCTCCTCGAAATCCACCTGGTCCAGCGGCTTGATGGCCCAGACGGCCAGCGCATAGTCGTTGCAGACGAAACCCAGGGGCCCACGGCCCATCCGCTCCAGCCGGCGCGTCAGCAGCATGGCCAGGGTGGTGTGGGCGAGGCGGCCCTCGAACGGGTAGCAGACCATGAAGTTGCGGTGGCCGCGGGCGAAGGTCTCGAGCAGCATCTCGTCCTCGCCGGGGATCAGCGAACGGTCGCGCTGGGCCTCCAGCCACTCGCGCACGTCGTCGGGCAGCACGCTCCAGTGCGCCTGGTCGAACATCAGCTGGCGCACGCGCTTGGCGAGGTAGGTGGAGAGGGCGAATTTCGAGCCGCCCCAGGACGGCATCTTGGGGTCGGCGCCCGGCGCGGGGCTGACCAGCACGTCCATGTTGGTCACCGCCACCAGCCGCCAGACCTGGCCGGCGAAGACGAAGGTCTCGCCGGGCTCCAGCATCTCGACCATGCCCTCTTCAATCTCGCCGACCTTGCGGCCGCCCTGGCCTCTGCGGGTGGCGATGCGGACGGCCAGCATGGCGGGGCTGACGATGGCGCCGACGTTCATGCGTTGGCGCTGGGCGGTCTCCAGGTTGCGCACGCGCCAGAGACCATCCTGGCCCTGCACGATCCGGCGGAAGCGGTCGTAGGTCTTGAGCGCATAGCCGCCGGTGGAGACGAAATCGACGACCTGCTCGAAGTCCTCCCAGGGCAGGTTCCGGTAGGGCCCGGCGGAGACCACCTCGTCGTAGAGCTTCAGCATGTCGAAGGGCTCGGAGCAGGCGCAGCCCATGACGTGCTGGGCCAGCACGTCCAGCGCGCCGACGCGCGGCGGGTCGCCGTCCAGCCGGTTCTCGGCGATGGCCTCGCGGGCGGCCTGGCACTCCAGCATCTCGAAGCGGTTGGCGGGGACGAAGAGGGCCCTGGAGGGTTCGTCCAGGCGGTGGTTGGCGCGGCCGATCCGCTGGACCATGCGCGAGGCGCCCTTGGGGCTGGCGAGCTGGATGACCAGGTCGACGTCGCCCCAGTCGATGCCGAGGTCGAGGGTGGAGGTGCAGACCACGGCGCGCAGCTCGCCGCGGGCCATGGCCGCCTCGACCTTGCGCCGCTGCTCGGCGGCCAGCGAGCCATGGTGCAGGGCGATCGGCAGGGCGTCGTCGTTCAGCTTCCACAGCTCCTGGAAGGCGAACTCGGCCTGGAAGCGGGTGTTGACGAAGATGAGGGCGATCTTCGCCTTCTTGATGGTTTCGTAGACCTCGGCCATGGCGTGCTGGGCGGTGTGGCCGGACCACGGCACGCGGCCTTCGGACAGCAGCACGTCCACCACCGGCTCGGCGCCCGGCGGGCCGAGCACCAGGTCGATGCTGTCGGAGCCGGTAGCCCCCTCCGTCTCGTCGCTGCGCGCCGAGCCACCTCCCCCGCTGCGCTGCGCTTGCAAGGGAGGAGCGATGGCGTCCGGCTCCTCCCCTGAAGGGGACACTTCGGGGGAGGTGTCATTCCCCCCCCTTTGGGGGTGGATCGCGAAGCGAGGGGGGCCGGATCGTGAACGATCCGGTGGGCTGACGGAGGGGGCGTTTCCGTGCCGCGCCATCCAGGCCTTGATCACCTCCGGGTCATCGACCGTGGCGGAGAGACCCACGCGGCGCATGTTCGGCGCGAACTGGGCGAGGCGGGCGAGGTCGAGGGCCAGCAGGTCGCCGCGCTTGGACGAGTGCAGGGTGTGGATCTCGTCGAGGATCACGCAGCTGAGGTTCTCGAAATAGAGCCGCGCGCCCTCCCAGGCGCAGAGCAGGGCGAGTTGCTCCGGCGTGGTCAGCAGGATCTCCGGCGGCTTCACCCGCTGGCGCTGGCGGCGCGAGATGCCGGTGTCGCCGGTGCGGCTCTCGGCGGTGATCGGCAGCCCCATCTGCAGGATCGGCGCATTGAGGTTGCGCTCGACGTCCACCGCGAGCGCCTTCAGCGGCGAGATGTAGAGGGTGTGCAGACTGGTGGGGCCGTTGGGCGCGGGCCGTTCGGCGAGCTCGATCAGGCTGGGCAGGAAGCCGGCCAGGGTCTTGCCGCCGCCGGTGGGTGCGATCAGCAGGGCGTCGCGGCCGGCCCGGGCGCGCTCGACCATGGCCAGCTGGTGGGCGCGCGGGCTCCAGCCGCGGCCGGCGAACCAGTCGGCGAACCTGGGCGGCAGGAGATCGGCAGGCAGGGCGCCGGCGTCGGCCATCCCAGCCCTATAGCATGTTCCCGTTCTGTTTCGAGAGGGCGCTGAGCCCTGTGGTTGGTGTTCCCTCCTCCATCGAGGAGGAGGGCCAATGGGATCAGGCGTGCGCGCGCGCCGGGTTCTCCAGCCGGGTGAGCCAATAGTCGGTGTCGTAGGCCGGATCGCCGGTCAGATGGCGCCAGAGCTTGATGCGGTTGACGTATTCGAGGCGGCCGGTGTCCTGCTCGAACCAGGGTTCCGGCGTCATCAGGATCGCCTCGACGCTCTCGGGCAGGAAGCGCTTCACGAAGAAGATCGGCCGTTCGGCCGGCTCGGCCGGCAGGGTGGAGAGGTCGAAGCGGCGGACCTGCGGCTGCGTGGGGCTCATGCGGATCTTGAACATGGTCCGGGTGCGGTCGGAATGGTTCACGCCGCCGCCGTGCCACAGGCCGTTGTGCAGGAAGAGCAGGGTCCCGGCCTCGCAGACCATGTGCTGCTGGCCGGCGATGTTCTGGTAGCGGCCGAGCGCCACCTCGCTGACCTTGCGCAGGTGGGTGCCGGGCACGAAGCGGGTGCCGCCCATCTCGCGGGTCACCTTGTGGGGGTAGTACATGATCTGCAGGTCGAAGCCGGCCTGCGGGTCGACGGTGGAGTCCTGGTGGGTGTGCTGGGAGACGTGCTCGCCGCCGCCGGCCTCGTAGTAGGCGGGCGGGAAGGTCACGTGCAGGAAGTGGTGGTCGAAGACCGGGTCGGCGCCGACCAAGCTCTGGATCGCGCCCTTGACCAGCGGCAGGTCGAGCAGGCGCTGCAGCGCGCTGCCCTGCGGGTAGGCCGAGCTCAGCGGGACGCCGGGCGGGACCTCCGGGACGCCGGAGTTGGCGAGCAGCTCCATATAGGTCCCCAGCATCTTGCGGCCGGGCTCCGGCGGCTTGGCCTGGCCGGCCTCGGCCAAGAACTGGGCGTTGATCTCGTCCGGCACGACGGCGTCGAAGCGCAGGAAGCCGCGGGCCGTGAAGCGGGCCATGTCGAGCGCGCTGAGGAGTGGGACGTCAGTCATCCGGCGGTCTCCACGATCTTCTCGAAGAAGAACTCGTACTTCAGATAGGCGAGGTCGAACTCCTCGCCGCGGGCGTGGGGCAGGATCTGCGCAGCCTGGAACAGGCGCCAGCCGTCCTTGAGCGCGTCGACGCCGGTGCGGTAGGGCGCCGCGTCGGCGTCGCCGGCCATGCGGCGCGTCTCGCCCGTGCCGTCGTATTCCGCCCAGGCCACGGTCGGCGCGTCGAGCGCCGAGTTGGCGAGGTAGAGCACCAGCACCTTCTGGCGTTGCGGCATGTCCCCTCCCGTTTTGACCGATCATGGCGAACCCGCGCCGGCGCCAACAAGCTGCGATTGAATTACGATGTAAATTATAGTCAAGGTCCGCCCAACCTGAGGAGCGCCGCATGAACCCCAACGCCGAGTTCGACCTGATCGTCTATGGCTCCACCGGCTACACCGGCCGGCTGGTGGCCGAGTACCTGGGCCAGCGCTATGGCGTGGGCGGCGACGTCAAGTGGGCGATGGCCGGGCGCAGCCGGGCCAAGCTGGAGGAGGTCCGCGACCTGCTGGCCCTGCCGGCCGAGACACCGCTGATCGTCGCCGACGCGGACGATGCGCAGAGCGTCGCGGCCATGGTGGCGCGCGGCAAGGCGATCGTCACCACCGTCGGCCCCTACCAGCTCTATGGCGAAAGCCTGGTGGCGGCCTGCGCCAAGGCCGGGACCGACTACCTGGACCTTTGCGGCGAGCCCAACTGGATGGCGCACGTCATCGCGACCTATGACGCCCAGGCCAAGGCGTCGGGGGCGCGGATCGTCCATTCGGCGGGCTTCGATTCCATCCCCTTCGAACTGGGGGTCTTCTTCGCGGAGGAGACCGCCAAGGCGAAGCTGGGGAGCTATGTTCCGCGGGTGAAGGGCCGGCTGCGGGCGATGTCGGGCGGGCTCTCCGGCGGCACCGCGGCCAGCGGGGCGGCGACCATGGCGGCGATCCAGAAGGACCCGTCGCTGCTGGCGCTGATGATGAACCCCTTCGCGCTGACGCCCGGCTTCACCGGCCCCGCCCAGCCGCCGGGGAACGCCGTCGAGCACGACGAGGACTTAGGGGTCGACGTGGGCCCGTTCATGATGGCGGCGATCAACACCAAGAACGTCCACCGCTCCAACGCGCTGATGGGCCATCCGTGGGGCACGGACTTCCAGTATGACGAGATGTCGGTGGTGGTCCCGGGTGCGCCGACCGAATTCACCGGCATGGGCCCCGATGCACCGAAGCCGGGCGAGGGGCCGTCCAAGGCCGAGCGCGAGGCGGGCTTCTACGACGTGGCGTTCATCGGCGTCGCCGCCGACGGGCGCAAGGTGAAGGTCTCGGTGAAGGGCGATCGCGACCCGGGCTACGGCTCGACCTCGAAGATGCTGGCCGAGGCGGCGATCTGCCTGGTGCGGGATGCGAAAACCGCGCCGGGCGGCGTCTGGACGCCCGGCGCGGTCATGGGGGGCAAGCTGATCGATCGCCTGCAGGCGAACGCCGGCCTCACCTTCGCGGTGGAGGGCTGATCAGCCCTCCACCCATTTGGGGTCAGCAGGCGTAAGCCACCCGCTGCGGCACGCGACGGCCGATGTAGGGATCCCAGACCCAGCGGGTCGAGTAGCAGGTCGCGGGGCCGTAGTAGTAGGGCGCGGGCGCGTCGTAATAGTAGGCCGGGGCGCCGTAGTAGCCGCGGTAATAGTGCGGGTGGTCCGAAGCCAGGGCCGCGCCGATGGCGAGACCGGCCACGCCGGCCACCAGGGCCGCGCCGCCGTTGCCGCCGTGGTGGTAGCCGCCGTAGCCGCCATAGCCACCGTGATAGTACGGGCGGGCGTCGGCGCCGGTCACAGCCGTCGCGCTCACCGCGCCGCCTAGGGTCAGGGCCGCCAACGCGGCCGTCAGAGCTTTCCTCATCTTGGCCTCCTTCGAGATCACAAACGGCCCAAACGCCGAACTGTTCATGTTGGAAAACTTAGAAATTTCAGTCTGAACGCAGGCTGAATAGGGTGGTTAGCGAACCGTTGGCCTGGGCCTTCGCCGCGCGTTCCGTCGCGTGACGGTGGACGCTGACCCGGGCCCGCGCCTAGGCTCGCGGCAAACCGGACATTCGAGGAAACGACATGAAGGATTTCGCAGGCCGCTTCGCCGTGGTCACCGGCGGCGGCACCGGCATGGGCCGCGAGTTGGCCCGCCAACTGATCGCCGAGGGCTGCTCGGTGGCCATGTGCGACGTCTCGGCGAAGAACATGGCCGAGACCATCGCGCTCTGCGAAGCCGACGGCGTGCCGCAGGGCGCCCGGGTCACCGCACACATCGCCGACGTGTCCGACGAGAGCCAGCTGATCCGCTTTCGCGAGGAGGCCAAGGCGCAGCACGACAGCGACCGGCTGCACCTGTTGTTCAACAACGCCGGCATCGGCGGCAACGGTTCGATGGTCGAGGACCGCCGCGAGGACTGGGAAAAGACCTTCAACGTCTGCTGGGGCGGCGTCTATCTGGGGGTGCGCACCTTCCTGCCGATGCTGCAGGCGGCCGACGAGGCGCACATCGTCAACACCTCCAGCGTCAACGGCTTCTGGGCCAGCCTGGGGCCGAACGTCAGCCACACGGCCTATGCGGCGGCGAAGTTCGCGGTGAAGGGCTTCTCCGAGGCCCTGATCACCGACCTCGCCCGCACGGCGCCCAACATCAAGGTCTCGGTGGTCATGCCGGGTCACATCGGCACCTCGATCGTCGCCAATTCGCGCAAGGTCCGCACCGGGCACGACGACGACGTGCTGTCGGCCGAGGAGCTTGCCCAGGCGCGCGCCCAGGTCGCCCGCATGGGCCTGGACGCCAGCCAGCTGCCCGACGCGGCGCTGCAGGCCATGGTCGACGAGCAGGCGCGGCGGTTCCTGGAGGACGCGCCGACCACGGCGGCGGAGGCGGCGACCATCATCCTGGACGGGGTGAAGGCCGACCGCTGGCGGATCCTGGTGGGCGAGGACGCGATCAAGCTCGACGCCATGGTCCGCGCCGACCCGGAGGCCGCCTACACGCCCGAATTCTTCGAGCGCATGGGCGACGAGCTGGGCTGGCGCCTGGGCCGCTGACCGGCCGCCGAATCCGTTCCAATCCGAGACCTCGCCGCGCGCTGGCGGACAGCGCGCGCGACCGTTCGCGACCGGGATTCTCGCGTTAACCTTGTCCGTTAAGACCTGGCGCCGCCCACAGGTTGAATCCGGTGCGACAAGAACGCGCGATACCCGGGTTCGGCGGCCGTTTCGCCTTGCAAAGCTTATTGCGGTCCGCAACTTGCGGCCAAGCTTCAAGTTGCTTGGTTGTGTGTGCCGATCTGGAACAAGGCGCGGCATCCGGGTCGGGAGATTAACCATCGCCTGGCATTGGTTAAGGCGATTTCGAGTTCGAAGGGGTCCTCATGAACGTCCGTCACACTGCGATCCGGGTCGGCGCCGGCCTGTTGATCGCCGCCCTGGCCACCAGCGCCTTCGCCGCCGGCAGCGTCCAGTCCACCGCCAACGCCACGCTCACCGTGCTGTCGCCCACCACCCTGACCAAGACCCAGGACATGGCGTTCGGTTCGGTCGTGCGCCCGACCAGCGGCACCAACACCGTGACGCTGAGCACCGCCGGCGTCGTGAGCATCAGCGGCGGCGGCAACGGCTCGCTGGTCAACAGCACCACCAACCAGGCGAAGTTCGTGGTCACCACCGCGGCGGCCGACACCTTCACCACCACCCAAAGCCTGACCTTCACCCAGGCGGGCCTGCTGAACATCTCGGCCAGCGCGCCGACCGCCACCTCCGGCACCCTGGGCACCATCACCGGCGCCAACGGCGGCAGCCAGGAGCTGAACTTCGGCGGCCAGTTCGACATCACCTCGGCGACCACCGCCCAGGCCTACACGGGCACCCTGACGGTCACCGTCAACTACAACTGAGCGACCCCGCAGCGGCCGCCGCGACAGCGGGGGTCCAGTCCATCTGCGGGGAACCTCGAAACGCCACCGGCCGGGCCATCCGGCCGGTGGTTTTCGTTTGCGGCCTGGCTTAAGCCATAGGGCATGGCGACCATATTGGCGGTCCACGCCCACCCCGACGACATCGAGCACCTGGCGGCCGGGACCCTGGCGGTCCTGGCGGGGCGCGGCCATCGCGTCCGCATCGCCACGCTGACGGCCGGGGAGTGCGGCTCCGCGTCCACGGACCTGGCCGCCACCGGCGCCATCCGCAAGGCCGAGGCCGCGGCGGCGGCCGCCCTGATCGGCGCCGACTACCGATGCGCGGACCTGCCGGACCTGGGCGTGTTCAACGACGACGCCTCGCGCCGGGCGGCGACCGAGCTGATCCGCTGGGCTGGGGCCGAAATCGTGCTGGCCGCCTCTCCGGAGGATTATCACCCCGACCACGAGGCGGGCAGCGTGCTGGTCCGCGACGCCTGTTTCGCGGCCTCCGTGCCCAACTACCGCACGGGTCCCTCGGCGCCGCTGGCCGCCATCCCGCACCTCTATTTCATGGACCCCATCGGCGGGCGCGACCGGCAGGGGCGGCGCATCTTCCCCGACTTCGGCTGCGACATCGACGCGGCGTTCGAGACCAAGCGGCGGATGCTGTCGGCGCACGAGAGCCAGGCCGCCTGGGTCGCGCGCCAGCACGGCATCGACGATCACCTGGGCTCCATGGAGGCCTGGTCACGCCGGCGCGGCGCCGACTTCGGCCGCGAGGTCGCCGAGGGCTTCCGGCAATACCGGCATGAGCCCTATCCGCGCACGCCCGTGCTCCAGGACCTGCTGGGCGAGGCGCTGCTGACCGTCCTAGCGCCCTAGGGCGGCGTCGTAGCGCGCCCACATCGGGCGGCAGTCCAGCATCTCGCCGGTCTCCATCGCCCGATCGATGGCCATGACCGTGAGGCCCGCCTCCAGGCTGTCGAAGGGCGTCACCGGGAAGGCCGCGCCGGTTTCCAGGGTGGCCAGGAGATCGCGCGCCATGGCCTGGTCGGCGCCGTTGTGCGCGTCCTCAGTCCGCTCGCCGAAGTCGATCCGCTCCGGCTTGGCGCGCGAGAGGGCGCGGCGGACCATCAGCCGGTTGCGCACCAGGTCGGCGATCAGCGCGCCCTCGGTCCCGGCCAGGTACCAGCGCCGCTCCGGCAGGCCCACGTGGCTGTTGGCGTGGAACGACAGGCGGACGTGGTTCTCGTACTCGATCAGCGCGCTCTGGTGGTCGGTGACGTCCATGTCCGACTGGAAGGCGTCGTTGGCGCCCATCCAGCCGGGATCGAACATGTAGGCCGCCTCGCCGGTGTCCCAGGTCCGGGGCGCGGTCTCGGCCCGCTCGGCGGTGAAGATCCGGCGGCCGCCGAAGCTGGCGATCTTCGCCGGGCGCGCGCCCGCGAGGCGCCCGAAGATATCGAAGTCGTGACAGACCTTGTCGAGCAGGTAGGAGCCGCCCCATGCCTGCCGCCGGCGCCAGTTGCGGGCCAGGTAGCCGCCGTGCTCGGCCGGCAGGTGCTCGGTGGCGTCGACGGAGACCAGCTCGCCCAGTTCGCCCGCATCCAGCCTGCGGATCACCTCGCGCACGATGGGCATGGAGCGCATGACCAGGCCGATGAACAGCGGCGGGCCGCCGCCCTGGGTTTCCGGACCCTTCGCCAGGCGGGCGGCGAGCGCCAGGCTTTCCTCTTCCGTCCGCACGATCGGCTTTTCGGCGAAGACCGGCCAGCCGGCGTCGAGCGCGGCGTTGATGTGGGCGAAGTGCAGGTGGTTGGGGCTGCCCACCATCACCAGGTCGTAGGGGCCGGCGGCCAACAGGGCCTCCGGGCTTTCGAAGTCGCGGCCCATGGGGATGCCGGCCTGCGCCAAGATCGGCGCGCCCACCGGCGCGGGGTCCGCCTGGCCCGCGACCTCCAGCCGCCAGCCGACCTCGACCATGGCGGCCAGGACATGGGCGATCCGCTGGCCCAGGCCGATCACCCCGATGCGATAGGTCTTCATGCGGCCGCGTCCCTTGTCCGAACGCCACCTGAGCATGTTCGACGGCCCGGAGCTACGCCGCCAGGCCGGCGGGCGGCGACTGGCTTCGCGCACCGTCGGAAACCCAAGCTTAACTACGTCCGTAAAGGCCAGATTTACAATATAGCCTCGATCAAAGGCGCTAAGATACATAATGTATCAAAATAGAACAAAGGTAATCGTTCCGAGGAAACCGGGCCGAAAGACTCTCTGACTATCAATATAGTCATGAGACTGAAGGGCGCAGCTCTATCGGCCGCCGTGGCCCTCGTCGCCGGCCTGTCCGCCACGGCCGCCGTGGCCGGCGGCAGCGTGACCGCGACCGCCTCGGTCAGCGTGATCGTGCTCGCGCCCGTGACCATCACGGCCACCCAGGGCCTGGACTTCGGCGCGGTGACCCGGCCGGCCAACACCGGCGCCAACACCATCACCCTCGACGCCGCCACCAGCAGCGTGACCCTGAGCGGCGGCGGCGACGCCGCGCGCGCGGCGGGCGCGGTCAGCGCCGCGAAGTTCAACCTGGTCGGCCCGGCGGGCGAGACCTATTCGACGACCCAGACCCTGACCTTCGCCCAGCCGGGCCTGACCCGGGTGTCGGTTTCCGCGCCGGTGGCGGGCAACGGCTCGCTGGGCGTCATCCCGGCGTCGGGGGCGCAGGAACTGCGCTTCGGCGGCGCCTTTGACCTGTCGGCCGCGACGCCGGTGCAGTCGTACAGCGGCGCGCTGACCGTCACCGTCAACTACAACTGAGCCAACGGGCCTAGGGCGCGGGCGTCGGCGGAACGGCCTGGGCCGGCGGGGTCGCGGGCGCGGGCGCGTCCACCGGCGTGGTCACCGCCGGCAGAGGCGGCGGCGGCCCGGGCGGGATCGGCCCGTTGGGCAGGCGCTTGACGGCGGCCATCATGTAGCCCCGCCAGATTTCCGACGGTGCGCTGGCCCCCACGATCTTCAGCATCGGCTTGGCGTCGTCGCGCCCGGTCCAGACCACGGTGGTGATGCCGCCGGTGTAGCCGCAGAACCAGGCGTCCTTGTAGTCGGTGGTGGTGCCCGTCTTGCCGGCGAGGTCGTGGCCGGGGAAGTTGGCGTGGGTTCCCGTGCCGCGGGCCATGACCGTGCGCATCATCTGCTGCATCTCGCCCTCGGCGGGATTGGCCATGGCCTGGTTCGCCAGTTCGGTCTTGTGCTGGAACAGCACCTGGCCGCCGGCCGTGCGGATGCGCTCGATGGCGTAAGCCTGGATGCGGTAGCCGCCGTTGGCGAAGGTGTCATAGGCCTGGGCCATCTCCAGCGGCGTGACAAGGCTGGTGCCCAGCGCCATGGCCGGGTCGGTGTTGACCTGGCTGACGATGCCCATGCGGTGGGCCATGGCGGCCACGTTGTTGCGACCCACCTCGTCGGCCAGTCTCGCGGCCACCGTGTTCACGGAGTGCGCCAGCGCCGTCTCCAGCGTGATGGAGCCCATGAACTCCGGCTCGAAGTTTTTCGGCGACCAGCCGTTGATGGTCACCGGCTCGTCCACGACGACCAGGTCGGGCGTGCGGCCGGCCTCCATGGCGGTGGCGTAGACGAAGGGCTTCCAGGCCGAGCCCGCCTGGCGGTGGGCGTCGACGGCCCGGTTGAAGGGGGCCTTGATGTAGTCGGCGCCGCCCACGAGGGCGCGGACCCGGCCCGAGCCGTCGAGGGACACCAGGGCGGCCTGGCTGACGCCCTGCTTGGCGAATTTGGCGGTCCCCGCCTTGATGGCCTCGCCGGCGGCGATCTCGGCGGGCAGGTCGAGGGTGGTCTCGACCACCAGGTCCTGCTTCGGCGCGCCGACCGCGGCGCGGGTCTGGCCGTCCAGCCAGTCGACGAAGTACTGGGCCGAGGCGGTGGGCGCGTCCTTCCAGACCTTGGGCGTCTCGGCCAGGGCCTTGTCGAGCTGGGCCTGGGTGATGGCGCCGGTTTCCAGCATGGCCTGCAGAACCAGCCGGGTGCGCTCGGCGTTGCGGTCCGGGAAGTTGGCCGGGTCGTAGTTGGTCGGCGACTTCATGATCGCCGCCAGCATCGCCGCCTCGCGGATCGTCAGCCTGGCGGCGGGCTTGTTGAAGTAGCGCTGGGCGGCGGCCTCCAGCCCCCAGGCGCCGGAGCCGAAGTTGTTGCGGCTGAGGTAGAGCGCCAGGATCTGCTTCTTCGAATAGGCCTGCTCGAGCTTCATCGAGATGACCAGCTCGTCCGCCTTCCGCTCGAGGGTCTTGTCGTTCGACAGGTAGAGGTTGCGCGCCAGCTGCTGGGTGATGGTGGAGGCGCCTTCCCGGGCGCTGCCCTTCTCGAGGTCCTTGATCACCGCCCTGGCCATGCGCACGGGGTCGAAGCCGCTGTGCTCGTAGAACCGCCGGTCCTCGATCGAGACGAAGGCGGCGGGCACGTAGGCCGGCAGGCGGGCCAGGTCCACGGGCGGGGCGTACTTGCCGCCGCGCACCCCGATCACCGCGCCGGTGCGGTCGACATAGGTGATCTGCGCCTCGCGGACGATGGGCGGCAGACGCGACGAAAAGTCGGGCGGGCTCAACGCCACCGAACCGGCGGCGGCAGCGGCGAACAGGGCGATCAAGCGCAGGACTCCAGGTCGTAGCCAAACGGCATGTGACGGGGGCGGCCCCTCAGCGCGATTCCGTCATCTGCGGCGCATTCTCTCGCCGTATTCGCGCGAGCGGAACTTAAATCCCCGCAATGCGGCGGAAGTGCGCCTACCAGCCGCGGCCGTCGGCCAGGATCACCAGGTGGCTGGTGGTCAGCGGATCGGCCCCGTCGCGCGGGGTGATGTGCAGGATCACCGCCGTGGCGCCCAGCTGCCGCAGGGCCTCGACCGTCGCCTGCGCGCGCTGCGCGGCGAGCTCGTTCATGTGCCGGGCGTCGCCGTGGTTGTCGGCCGAAGGGATGACCGTCGCCTCGACGCCGGGGTTGCACTTGAGCCAGGCCGCCGCGTCGACAAGCCGCTTCTGACCGGTCGGCGTGAGGTCGGCCGCGTCGTAGGGGAAGCCCACCTGCAGCGGCGAGATGGCGTCCAGACCGCCGGGCGTGCAGTGGGCGACCGCCTCGGCCTTGGCGGCGGCGAGCGACTGGGCGATGGCCTTGCTGGGCACGGGGTTCACGTGTTGCGTCAGGCATCCGCCCAGGGCGGCGGCGCTGGCCAGAAGTGCGAGGGCGGCGGGCAGGCGGTGGATCGACATGGCGCCGCCAGCTATCACCGTCGCAGGATCAGCGCTAGTCGGCGGCCCCGCGCGCGCAAAGGCCACCCGGGACTAGGGGCCTTGCGATGGCTCAAGGCGCGTCCGCCGGACGCCGTGACTTGATCCGCGCGGGATTCCGTAGAGGCTCTCGGTTCGACATGCGGATGTCCGCTTGGAACTTCGGGGCCGGCCAGCCATGACCTCCAGCGTCCTGACAATGCTGATGGGCCTGCTCGCGGCCGGCCTGGCCGGGGCGGCGATCGGGGCCGAACGCACCCTGCACGGCCGCGAAGGCTTCCGCACCCACGCCCTCGTCGCCGTGGCCGCGGCGGCCGCGGTGATAGTGGGCGGGAAGGACCTGGCCGCCGCCAGCCGGCTGGCCCAGGGCGTGATGACCGGCATCGGCTTCGTGGGCGCCGGGGTGGTGTTCAAGGAGGGCGTGAGCGTTCAGGGCCTGACAACCGCCGCCTCGATGTGGGCCACCGCCGCCATCGGCCTTCTGCTGGGGCAGGGCGCCTACTGGGCCGGCGGGCTGACCACCGGCCTGGTGCTGGTGGTGCTGATCGTCCTGCGCTGGCTGGAGACGGCGGCGCCCAACCGGGTGCAGGCGTGGGCGCGCTTCTGCTTCGAGGCCGACAAGGCGCCCGACCTGACCGAACTGCGCCTCAAGCTGGCGCAGCGCGGGGCGGAAATCCGCGAGCTCAGCTATTACCGCACCAGCCATCCGGCGCCGCGCCTGGAGTTCAAGGGCGTGCTGAGCGCTTCGGGCGCGCGCGCCTTCGACGACCTGGCGCAGGCCCTGCGCGGCGTCGACGGCCTGGCGGAATTCGAACTGTCGCGGGTCAACAAGTAGGGGACGCCCATGAAGATCGATCTCCTGTCGCCGTCCAGCTTCGCGGCCGGCCAGCCGCACGAGCAGTACCGCTGGCTGCGCGAGCATGCGCCGGTGCGCTGGCACGACGAGCCGAACGGCCCAGATTCGGGCAGAAGGGGATTCTGGGCGGTGACGCGCCACGCCGACGTCTGGGCGGTGGACCGCGACTTCCAGGCCTATTCGTCCGAGCCCACCATCATGATCCAGGACCCGGCGGCCGAACAGGCGGCCGGCTTCGGGCCCTACAAGATGATGCTGATGATGGATCCGCCGGAGCACACCGCCTTCCGCAAGCTGATCCGTTCGGAGTTCACCTTGCCGGCCGCGCGCCTGCGCGAAGACCGCATCAAGGCCCTGGCGCGGCAGATCGTCGACGCGGTCATCGAGAAGGGCGAGTGCGATTTCGTCTCCGAGGTGGCGGGCGAGATGCCGAGCTTCGTCATCGCCGAGCTGATGGGCCTGCCGCTGGAGGACGGGCGCGAGCTCTACAAGCTGACCGAGACCATCCACACCGCGCCGGAGGCGTTGCCGCCCGGCGCCGGCGGCGCGGCGGTGATGAAGATGTTCGAGTACGGCTCGGGCGTGATCGCCGAGAAGCGCGCGCGGCCGGGCGACGACCTGGCGTCGAAGCTGCTGGCCTGCGAGGTCGACGGCCGCAAGCTCGACGACATGGAGTTCCTGCTGTTCTTCCTGCTGCTGGTCGACGCGGGCGGCGACACGACGCGCAACCTGCTGTCCGGCGGCCTGCTGGCCTTGATGGAGCACCCCGAGCAGTACGCCTGGCTGATGGCCGACCTGCCGGGCCGCCTGCCGACCGCGCGCGAGGAGCTGCTGCGCTGGACGAGCCCGGTGATCTACATGCGCCGCACCGCCAAGCACGACGTCGAGCTGGCCGGCCAGCAGATCCGCGAGGGCGACAAGGTGGTGATGTACTTCGGCGCCGCCAACCGCGACCCCGCCGCGTTCGACCGGCCGGAATTGCTGGACCTGGCCCGCGACCCCAACCCGCACATCGCCTTCGGCACGGGCCCGCACGGCTGCCTGGGCCAGCACATCGCCCGCATCGAGATCGACGCCATGCTGGTCGAGGTGCTGACGCGGATGGGCGACTTCGCGCCGGCCGCGCCGCCGGAGTGGCTGGCGTCGAACTTCATCTCCGGCCCGAAGGCCATGCCGCTCCGGTTCCGGGCGCTCTAGACCACCCTCATCGGTTGCGATGATCCGTTGACAACCCTGGGGCGGCATCGCCCAATGCCGTGTCGGCGGGGGAGTGCGTATGCCGTTCAGTAATGAGACCGTGACCCTCGCGGGCAGCGGCATCGTGTTCAACAACAGCTACGACGCCGGGGTCACCGACCAGGTGCACACCGCGATCATCACCGCCGAGAACTATCTGCAGGCGCATTTCACGGACAACGTGGTCCTGAACGTCGCCTATCAGTTCGATCCGGGCGGGCCGAACGACATCGCCAGCAACCTCTACTTCCCGCAGGCGGTGACCTACGACCAGCTGGTGACGGCGCTGACCGCCCACGCCACGACCGCGGACGACAAGCTGGCGGTGGCGGGCCTGCCGACCGCCGATCCCAGCAACGGCGCCGGCTTCCTGGTCGCCGCCGGCGAGGGCCAGGCGCTGGGCCTGTTCCAGCCGTCCGGGACCACCGACGTCTCGGTGATCATCAACAGCAACGCCGGCTGGACCTTCGGCTCCGACCTGGTGGGCGCCGTCGAGCATGAGCTTTCCGAGGGCGGTTTCGGGCGCGTGCAGGAACTGGGCGTGGTGGGCCGGCCGGGGTTCTCGCCGCCGGACCTGTTCCGGTTCAACGGCGCCGGCGTGCGCGACTACACCGGCGGCGGCGACGGCCAGCTC
>JAFEDM010000019.1 GCA_018241625.1 Pseudomonadota bacterium
CGATCTCGGGCTCCGCGCATCTGGTCGACGACGCGCGGCGCAGGGCGCGGATGTGGAACCCGATGGTGGCGGCCTGGCTGCCCGACGGCCTGCACGACCCCAAACTCACCCTGGTGCGGATGGACTGCGTGGACGCCGAGGTCTGGATGTCGGGCATGGGCCTCACCAAGCTCGCCTGGGAGATCGCCTGGAACACCGGCGCGCTGCATGTCGAGGACATGGGCGCCCGCCAGCACGCGACCCTGCATTAGATCGTGGCGCGATAAACGGCCGCGCGCCCTTGCGCGGCAACAGAATTGCCCGTTTCTTGGCGCGTGAGAGCAGGAAAAACCTGCCAACCCTTGCTTGCGCATCAGAGAGACGTCCATGACCCCCATTCGCCGAAACATCCTGCTGTCCGCCGCGGCGGTCTGCGCCCTTTGCGTGGGCCCGGCGATCGCCGCGACCCAGAAGGCGGCGACGCCCACGCGCACGACGACCCAGGCGGTCGCCGGCGGCCTGCATGGGACTGGCGAGGCCCCGGTGCCGGAGGCCGACCTGGCCTCGCCGCACTACGGGACCTGGGGCTTCGACACCTCGGGCATGGATCCTTCGATCAAGCCCGGCGACGACTTCTTCGGCTACGCCAACGGCAAGTGGGCGGCGCGCACCGAGATTCCCTCGGACCTCGTGCGGTTCGGCAACTTCGACAAGCTGTCGGTGCTGTCCGAGGCCCGGGTCCACGAGATCGCCATCGAGGCCGCCCAAGGCAAGCTCAGCGACAAGGACGGCGCCAAGATCGGCGCCGCCTACGCCTCGTTCATGAACGAGGAGCTGGCGAACAAGCTGGGCGCTAAGCCGATCCAGCCGGAACTTGCGAAGATCAAGGCCGCCAAGACCAAGGCCCAGTTCACCGCCCTGATGGCGAAGGCCAATGTCACCGGCTACGACAGCGTCTTCCCGATCGGCATCACCATCGACGCCAAGAACCCCAAGAAGTACGCGGTGCTGGCGACCAACGGCGGCCTGGGCCTGCCCGACCGCGACTACTACCTGCAGGCCTCGTTCGCGCCGCAGAAGGCCAAGTACCAGGCCTATGTCGAGCAACTGCTGAAGCTGTCGGGCTGGCCGAAGCCGGCGGAGAACGCCAAGGCGGTGGTCGACTTCGAGACCCAGCTGGCCGAGGCCTCCTGGACGCGGGTCCAGCGGCGCGACCGCGACAAGACCTACAATCCCATGACGCCGGCCGAGCTGGACACCCTGGCGCCCGGCGTCGGCTGGTCGTCCTACCTGGCGACCGCCGGCCTGCCCGGCGTGAACCGGGTGGTGGTGACCACCAACACCGCCTTCCCGAAGGTGGCCAAGATCTACGCCGACACCTCGCTCGACACGCTCAAGGCCTGGCAGGCGTTCCACGTCGCCGACAGCGCCGCGCCCTATCTGTCGAAGCCGTTCGTCGACGCCGCATACGAGTTCCGCAACAAGACCCTCGCCGGCCAGCCGGAGCAGAAGCCGCGCTGGAAGCGGGCCGTGGCCTTCACCAACGGCGTGATCGGCGAGTCGGTCGGCCGCGTCTACGTCGCCCGCTGGTTCCCGCCGGAGTCGAAGGCGAAGATGGACGCCCTGGTGGGCGACATCCAGACGGCCCTGCACGCGCGCATCGAAAAGCTGGCCTGGATGGGCGACGACACCCGCGCCAAGGCGCTGGAGAAGCTTTCCAAGTTCACGGTGAAGATCGGCTATCCCAGCAAGTGGCGCGACTATTCCTCCCTGGTGCTGAAGCCGGACGACCTCTACGGCAACCACCTGCGAGCCGGCGCCTTCGAGTGGCGGCGCGACGTCAAACGCCTGAACGGGCCGGTGGACAAGTCCGAGTGGGGCATGACCCCGCAGACGGTGAACGCCTACTACAACCCGCCGAACAACGAGATCGTCTTCCCCGCCGCGATCCTGCAGCCGCCGTTCTTCGACCCCAAGGCCGACCCGGCGATCAACTACGGCGGGATCGGCGGCGTGATCGGCCACGAGACCAGCCACGGGTTCGACGACCAGGGCCGCAAGTCGGACGGCGACGGGGTGCTGACCGACTGGTGGAGCGCCGGCGACGCGGCCAAGTTCAAGGTCCAGACCGACCGGCTGGACGCCCAGTACTCCGCCTTCTCACCGCTGCCGAACGAGCACGTCATCGGCCAGCTGACCATGGGCGAGAACATCGGCGACATGGGCGGCTTGAGCCTGGCGCTCGACGCCTATCACGCCAGCCTGCACGGCAAGCCCGCGCCGGTGATCGACGGCCTGACCGGCGACCAACGCGTCTTCCTGGGCTGGGCCCAGGTGTGGCGCGAGAAGATCCGCGACGAGACCCTGCGCCAGCGCCTGCACGTCGATCCGCACTCGCCGGCGGTCTATCGGGTGAACGGCACGATCCGCAACATCGAGGGCTGGTACTCGGCCTTCGGCGTCGAGCCCGGCCAGAAGCTGTACGTGGCGCCGGATCAGCGGGTGCGGATCTGGTAGGGGCTTGAAAAACCTCCCCCGCGTGCGGGGGAGGTGGCAGCGAAGCTGACGGAGGGGGCGTTGGGGCCGTGCGTCGACGCCCGAAAAGGCAAAGGGCGCTGATGAACCAGCGCCCTCTCCACCGCGCTGATGAACCAGCGCCCTCTCCACCACTTCGTGGTCCCCCTCTCCCGTCTTACGGGAGAGGTTTTTCGCCTAGATCCCTTCGGCGTAGCCCAGGAAGGTCGCGGCTTCGGCCGGGCGCTGGGCCGGGGCGCGATGGCGGTTGGTGATCATGCGGTCGTAGAGCAGCTTGATCCGTTGGCTGCCGGTCTTCTGGAAGGCGAAGGGCAGGATGGCGTGCGCCAGGCAGGCGAAGGCCGCCACGAACATGTTCATCGCGAACCAGGAGGCCGAGCCCATGTGCTCGAAATAGGTCTCCCCGACCGATTCCGGATGCTCGGTGAAGGCGCGGAACATGGCGGCGACCCCTGGAGGCGACTGGGTTGAAACGTCGCCATGATCATCGCGCAAGCCGTGAGAAAATCATGGTTCGAATGGAGTCCAGACGACGCCGGCTTGGATTGAATATTCCCCAATATCGGAGATTTGGAGAACCAGTTTCTCCGTCCGGCGAACGTTAACTAGGCCTTAAGCCGCAAAATCGCCTCCGAGAGAATCGGCCGCTGGCCCTTGTGAATCTTCCACAGCGCCGTCTCCGGGTCGAACCATTGGGCGCGGTCGACCTCGGGGAAGCTGGCCCGGCGGCCCGACCGCGGCGGCCATTCCATCTCGAAGAGGTTGCTGCGCACCTCGCCCACCTCGAGGTCCGCCTCCACCAGGAAGGCGCAGATGGTCTTGCCGGAGGCGGTGCGGCAGGGC
>JAFEDM010000001.1 GCA_018241625.1 Pseudomonadota bacterium
ATCGCCAGGGCCACCACCAGGCACATGGTTCCCACCAGCAGCTCCTCGCCGATCCACGCGCCGGGCGCGAGACCCGAGATATTCCGGTCGAGATAGTCGCCAATCATGGCGGCCAGGCCCAGGGCCAGCACCGCGCCCAGGATCACCGGCCGTTGCCGTGCGAAGAAGGCCGGCATGTCGACGACGCCCTCCTTCTCGACCCGCATCGAGACGAGGGAGCAGGTGAAATACTGCACGAAGGCGGTGCCGAACTGCAGCAAGGCCTCGTTCAAGGTCCAGTGCTTGAGGGTCTGGAGCGGTGCGAACGACAGCCAGTTTTCCACCGGCAGCACCAGCGCCACCGCCATCCAGCCCAGGAGCAGCCACGACACTCTCACCCGGTCGCGCGCCAGGATCAGTTCGGTGGTCGTCGAAAGCAGGTGGGTGATGGCGATCGCGTAGATGAACGACAGGAGGACGGTGATGTGTTCAAACATGCCGGCCCCCGCCGCTTGCGGACCTGGCAAGCTTAGCCGTCGATGATCGCCCTGGCGCGGGCGAAAACCGCCTCGAACATCTCCGGCGTCAGCCGCCCGGTGTTCGTGTTGAGCCGCGAGCAGTGATAGCTGTTCAGCACCACATAGGGCCCGGCCTGGAACTCGGTGCCGTGGCCGGGCAGGCCCGCCGAAGCCTTCAGCCCCAGCGCCTTCAGCACATTGCGCCGCGAGACGTCGCCCAGGGTCACGATCACCTTCAGCCGGGGCAGGGCGGCCAGCCGGGCGCTGAGGAACGGCCGGCAGTTGGCCTCCTCGCTGGTCTCCGGCTTGTTACCGGGCGGCGCGCAGCGCACGGCGTTGGAGATCATGCAGTCGGTGAGCTTCAGGTCGTCATCGCCGTTGGGGTCGTAGGACCCCGTCGCGAAGCCGGTCTTCTTCAAGGTCGCGTAGAGCAGGATGCCCGCATGGTCGCCGGTGAACGGCCGTCCCGTCCGGTTCGCGCCCGTGCGCCCGGGGGCCAGGCCTTCCACCAGCAGGCGCGCGTCCGGGTCGCCCCATGACGGCGCGGGCCCGTTCCACCAGGCGGGGTTCTCGGCGGCGTTCTTCGCCCGGTAGGCCACCAGCCGGGGGCAGAGCGGACAATCGCGCGGCGGTTCGGCGGTTTCCACCGCCGGGACGTCACGCGTCGGCATCGGCCTCGGCGTCGTCCTCGTGGCGGCGTTCCGAGCGGCTTTCCTGGATGAAGCGCGGCAGGCGCGAGGGCCGGCCGATGATGTCGGCCAGGTCGGCCAGGTCCACGAAGTTGTCGGCCTGGCGGCGCAGGTCGTCGGAGGCCATCGGCGGCTGCGACTTCACGGTGGAGACCACGGTCACCCGCGCGCCCTTGCGCTGCACCGCCGACACCAGGGCCTTGAAGTCCCCGTCGCCGCTGAACAGCACCAGGTGGTCGGCGCTGGCGGCCATCTCCATCATGTCGACGGCGATCTCGACGTCCATGTCGCCGCGCCAGCGCTTGCGCCCCTGGCTGTCGGTGTATTGCCGCGCCGCCTTGGTGACGAGCGAATAGCCGTTGTAGTCCAGCCAATCGACCAGCGGCCGGATCGGCGAGTACTCCTCGTCCTCCACCAGGGCGGTGTAGTAATAGGCCCGCACCAGCACGCCGCGCTTGCGGAACTCGTCCAGCAGCTTGCGGTAGTCGATGTCGAAGCCCAGGCCCTTGGCGGCGGAATAGAGATTGGACCCGTCG
>JAFEDM010000200.1 GCA_018241625.1 Pseudomonadota bacterium
CCCCTTGGCGATCAGGAACAGCGAAGCCAGGGCGAAGAGGGTCGTCACCATAACCCGCATGCCGGCGGCGAACCGAGCTGTGAGCGGCGCGCCGGCGGGCGCCTTGGCGACCCGCTCCAGGAGGCGGTCCTCGATGAAGGCGGCTAGGGCCGTCGCAGCCATCCAGCCCGCCACCAGTTTCCAAGGGAAGGTGAGCAGGCCGGTGAGGCCGATCATCCCGATGCCGAGCGCCTGGACGATCAGATTCTGGAGGCCGTGAAAGGCGGAAGGCGTACCGCGCAAGCGCGCGACGGTCGAACGCAACGGCGAAGGGTTCGCCACGGCCATGGCGCCGCTCCTCTTCCACAAGTGAAGCGCGGCGTATGGTCGAGCAGCGGTGTTAACAAGCTCTTCACAACCCGAAGGCGAGCGGCCGAAAACGCGCTTTGCGTGGGCGGCAGGGCCCGGAACGGCCGCCTCCGTTGCCGAAGGCGGAAAACGCCTATATCGCAGGCCAGCCGGCGCCCTCGGGGCGTAGCGCAGCCTGGTAGCGCATCTGCTTTGGGAGCAGAGGGTCGCGTGTTCGAATCACGCCGCCCCGACCACGCCGGCGGACAGGATCTGAAGGTCGACCAAATGCTCGCGCGCATCTTCCGCCCCGCCAAGACCGCCATGCAGTCGGGCAAGGCCAAGACCCATGACTGGGTGCTGGAGTTCGAGCCGGCGGACGCCAGGCGCCAGGACCCGCTGATGGGCTGGACCCAGACCGCCGACACCGAAGGCCAGGTCCGGCTGTCCTTCGAGACCAAGGAAGAGGCGGTGCGCTATGCCGACCAGCATGGGATCGCCTTCCAGTTGGTCGACCCCAAGCCGGTGAAACGGATCATCAAGGCCTACGCCGACAACTTCGCCTTCAATCGCAAGGTCCCCTGGACCCATTGACCGTGGCTTAGCGCCCTTAGCTCAACTGGATAGAGCACCCGCCTTCTAAGCGGGCGGTTGCAGGTTCGAGTCCTGCAGGGCGCGCCAGGGGCGGCGGCTACTTCCTGTCCGGCGCGCAGGCCTGTTTGACGGCCGGCGGCACATAGTGGCTGCAGATCGCCGACGCGCCGCCGATCGGGCTGTCGCACCAGCCGGCGGCGTTCGCCTGCTGGTCGCGGCGCAGGGCGGTCATGTCCTGCTGGAAGCAGAAGGCCTTGAGCTGCTCCGGATAGAGGCGCTTCAAATCGGCGACGACCAGCGCGATGCACGCCTTGTCCTTCGGCGCGCAGGCTTTGCGCGGCGAGGGCGTGACGGTGACGCCGCTGACGGTCGCGCCTTCCGGCGGCGGCTTAGCGTCGGACGCCGGCTCGGCGAGCGCCGCGGTCGCCGACAGCGTCGCCACTGCGACGGCGAGGGCCAGCCGCCGGCTCAATGTCCGGCCGCCGCAGGCTTGTCGGCGACGCAGGCGACCTTGGTCACCGGCGGCGGCAGATAGGGCACGGGGTTCTCGTGCGGGTGGCCGTCGGGGCTGCCGTCGGCGGACCGGTCGAACATCAGGTCGGTCATCGCCGCCCGTTCCTGGACATGGTCGCACCACTGCTGGAGCTGCTTCGGATAGCGCGCCTTGAGCTCCGCCACGACCGCGGCGATGCAGGTGCTGTCGCGCGCCCCGCAGGCCTTGGCGGGCGTCTTGCGGCCTTCGACGGTCACGCCGCTCACCGTGCCGCTGGCGCCCGCCGGGACGTGGGGCGCCGTGGAATCGACCGTCGGCTGAGCCTGGGCCTGGGCGAGCGCCGGAAGCGCCAGGGCGAGGAGGACGGCCGAAAGCTTCATGACGCCACCCTAACCCCGAAGTCAGCCGAAAGGATTTCGCTCTGTGTCGAGTGTGACGGTCCAGGCGGCGCGACCCGGCATCTCGGCCAGGATCCAGCGCGTCAGGCGCTCGTAGTGGGCGACGAAGCGGGCGATCTCGGCGTCGCTCATGCCGCCCTTTCCCTTGGCGCGCAGCTTCTCCTCCTGCTCGCCACGCCATTTCGCCACCACCTCGAAGCTGGGCGCGGCCAGGAGCACCAGGTCGTGCAGCTTGCCGAACAGGTCCTGGTAGGGCCCATCGAGCTGATCGTTGACATAGCCGCGCCACACCCCGTCGGGGTCCTCGTCGCGCTCCAGGGCGTTCACCGGTGTCGCCAGGGCGGCGCGGCCCTGCGCGATGGCGCCGACGCACCAGCCTTCCAGGATGATCACGTCGACCGGTGTCGCCACGGTCGGCCATTGGGCGCGGGGCGCGCGGGTGTCGCTGGCCTTGTCGAACTTGGGCACGGAGGCCTTGCCGCGGGTACGCAGGGCGTCCAGGGCGGCGCTGGCCATGCCGACGTCGTGGGTGCCCGGCGGTCCGCGCGTGGCGAGCAGCGGATGGACCTCCTTGGCCAGGCGCTGGCGGGCCTCGTGGGTCAGGTAGAAGTCGTCGAGGGACAGCGCGACGGCGCGCAGGCCTCGCTCTTCCAGGAGCTGGACCGTCCAGGCCGCGACGGTGCTCTTGCCGGAGCCCTGCGCGCCGCAAAGGCCGATGACGGCGCAGCGCTTGCGATCGATCCGCCGGCGGTGGGCGCGGGCGGCCAGCGGCTCACAGACCAGGTCCGCGGTCTTGCGGAAGCTGTCCGGCAGCCCTTCGCGGGCCATGAAGTCCTCAAGGCTCTCAGGCATGGTCAGCCGGCCCCAAGCTGGGTCGCATGGGCGGCATAGGCGGCGAGCCCGTGGGCGAGGTCGGCGATCAGGTCGTCAGGATCCTCAAGGCCGATGTGCAGCCGCACCAGCGGGCCGCCATAGTCCGGATTGAACTTCCGGACCTTGAGCTGCGGGTCGCAGGCGATGGCCAGGCTCTCGAAGCCGCCCCAGGAGAAGCCGAGGCCGAACAGGCGCAGCGCGTCCAGCAGGGCGTCCACCGCGGCGGCCGGCGCGGGCTTCAGCGCGAAGGCGAAGAGGCCGCAGGCGCCGGTGAAGTCGCGCTTCCATAGCTCATGGCCGGGCGCGCCGGGCAGGGCGGGATGATAGACGCGGACGACCTCCGGCCGGCCCGCCAGCCAATTGGCGATCTTCAGGGCGCTCTCGCCATGCCGCGCGAGCCGCGTGGGCAGGGTGCGCAGGCCGCGCAGCACCTGATAGGCCTCGTCGCCCGAGACCGCCCAGCCGAGGTTGTGGATCCCGTCGTCCAGGGCCCGGGCCAGCTTAGGGTCGTTGACCGCCGCGGAGCCCATGAAGACGTCGGAATGGCCGGCGACGTACTTGGTCAGCGCCTGGATGGAGATGTCCACGCCGTGGTCGAGCGGACGGTAGAGGTAGCCCGCCGCCCAGGTGTTGTCGGCGGCGGTGAGGATATTCCGCGCCCGAGCCAGCTCGGCGATGCGGCCGACATCCTGCATCTCGAAGCTCAGCGAGCCGGGGCTTTCCATCAGGATCAGGCGCGTGGCTTCGGAGGCTGAGCCCACCAGATCCTCAGGCGACTGGTTCGGGTCGTAGTAGCGGACGCCAACCCCGAAACGCTTCAGCACCTGGTCGCAGAAGCGGCGCGTGGGCTTATAGATGGTGTCGACCACCAGCACCTCGTCCCCCGCCTTCAGCACAGCCAGCATCGGGCCGGTGAGGGACGCTATGCCCGACGGATAGAGGGTGACGGACTTGGCGCGCTCAAGCTCGCCGATCGCCGCCTGCAGCGCGAACTGGGCCGAGAGGCCCTGGCGGCCGTAGGTCAGGGTGTCGTCGTCGGGATAGAGGCTGGCGGCGTCGGGCAACAGGACCGTCGAGCCCTTCTGCACCGCCGGACCTACGGTCTTGGCGGCGCGGCCCGCGCCGTGGCCGGCGCGGATCAGGCGGGTTTCCAGGCGGTCCTTAGTTGTCATCAGGCGAGGTCATTCGGGTTGCGGCGTTCGGCCTAGCGGGCGAGAGTGCGTGGTGGCGGTTCTGGGGCACATAGAGCGCCGGGGCCGACTGTTTCAAGGAGCAGCGATGATCGGCAAGGCGGCCGCTACCGGCCTCGCGATCCTGTCTCTCGGTTTGGTCCTCGCCGGCTGCGATGGCGGTTCCAAGCCCGCTGCGACGCCCACGCCCAAGGCCGCGGCCACCTTCACCACCCGTTATAAGG
Organism: Pseudomonadota bacterium; assembly: GCA_018241625.1. Lineage (GTDB taxonomy): Bacteria > Pseudomonadota > Alphaproteobacteria > Caulobacterales > Caulobacteraceae > Phenylobacterium. The sequence continues at coordinate 4,100 of JAFEDM010000200.1, forward strand.
CCACGCCGAGCAAGGTTCTGACGGCGGTCAGGAAGCGCGGCTACGTGGCCTGCGGCGTCAATCCAGGGCTGCCGGGCTTCGCCTACCCGGACGTGCGCGGCGCCTGGCGTGGCTTCGACGTGGACTTCTGCCGTGCGGTGGCGGCCGCGGTGCTGGGCGACGCCGACAAGGTGCGCTTCGTCGCCATCGGCGGCCCCGACCGGTTCGGCGCCTTGCAACGGGGCGAGATCGACATCCTGTCGCGCAACACCTCCTGGAGCTTTTCCCGCGACGCGGGCCTGGGGCTCGACTTCGCCGCCACGACCTACTTCGACGGCCAGGGGTTCCTGGCGCCCAAGGCGTTGGGCCTCTCCAGCGCCCAGGAACTGTCGGGCGCCCGGATCTGCGTGCAGGCCGGGACCGCCAGCCAGGACAACGTCGCCGACTTCTTCCACGCCCACGGCCTGAGCTACAAACCCGTGGTGGTGGCTTCGGAGGCCGAGGGGCGCCGGCTCTACGAGAGCGAGGGCTGCGACGTCTTCACGGCCGACATCTCGGCGCTGGCGGGGTCGCGCTCGGTGCTGAACAACCCGAGCGCCCACGTCATCCTGCCCGACGTGATTTCGAAGGAACCGCTGGGACCGGTCGTACGGCAGAACGATCCGGTATGGGCCGACATCGTCCGCTGGGCCGTCTACGCCACCATCCTGGGCGAGGAGATGGGGCTGTCGTCGAAGACCGTGGCGTCGGCGCGCGACACCTCCGGCAATCCGGAGGTGCGCCGCCTGCTGGGCGTGGACGCCAACTACGGGGCGCTGCTCGGCCTGAACCGCGATTGGGCCTATCAGGTGATCCGCCAGGTCGGCGCCTATCAGGAGATCTTCGACCGCAACATCGGGCCGCAATCGGCGCTGAAGCTGGACCGGGGACTGAACGCCCTATGGAACGCGCCGAAGCCGGGTCTGCTGTACGCCCCGCCGTTCCGGTAAGGCGAGGGGCTCAGGCTCCGGTGGCGATGGGCGTGTCGGCGCGGCCGCCCCACTCGGTCCAGGAGCCGTCGTAGACCGCCACGTCCTCGCGGCCCAAGCGGGCCAATGCGAGCGCCAGGAGGGCCGCGCTGACGCCCGAGCCGCAACTGGTGACGATCGGGCCGTCCAGATCCACGTCGGCGGCCAGGAAGGCGGCCCTGAGCTCGCCGCCCGACTTCATCGTGCCGTCAGGATTGATCAGGCCGCTCCAGGGCAGGTTAAGCGCGCCCGGCATGTGGCCGCTCCGCAAGCCGGCGCGCGGCTCCGGCGCCTCGCCGCGGAAGCGGGCGGCGGGGCGCGCGTCGACGAGCTGGAAGGCGCCGGTGTCGAGATTGGCGCGCACCGCGGCGAGGTTGCGCACCGCGTCGGGATCGAAACGCGGGTGGAACACGCGCGCCGGCCGCTGCCGCGCCGGACCGCTCTCGACCGGCCGTCCCTCGGCCTGCCATTTCGGCAGCCCGCCGTCGAGGATGACGACGTCGCGGGCGCCCATAACCTTGAACGTCCACCAGACGCGCGGCGCCGAGAACAGGCCGAGCGAGTCGTAGACGACGATCCGGTCGCCGTCGCCGATGCCCATGGCGCCGACCATTGCCGCGAAGTGCTCCGGCGTCGGCAGCATGTGGGGGAGGGGATCGCCGGTATCGGCGACCGCATCGATGTCGAAGAACAGGGCGCCGGGAATGTGCGCGGTCTCGTACTCGGCCGAGCCGTGCCGCCCGCTTGCCGGCAGGTGCCAGGATCCGTCGAGAATGACGAGGTTGCTGTCGGCGAGGTGCGCCGCCAGCCACTCCGTCGATACCAGCCAGCGCGAGCGGTCGGCCATCACGCGCCCTCCGCGAAGCGGATGCGCACGCGACGGTTCTGCTTGCCCTTGTTCTCGATCTTGCCGATCGCCAGGCGTCCGATCTCGCCGGTCGC
>JAFEDM010000201.1 GCA_018241625.1 Pseudomonadota bacterium
AGGCCTCCACTGCATCGTCCACCGCCGCCGGGAACGGGTGCTCGGGAGCCAGCCGGTAGTCCAGCGACACCGCCGCCGACCGCGCCGCCTCCGCCAGGCGGGCCACCAATGGCCGATGGCTCTTTGGGCTGCCGCCCACATAGCCGCCGCCGTGCAGATAGAGGATGCGTCGCCCTTCGAGCGCAGTGGTCGGAACCACCCGCTCGGCCTTGACCCCGCCCAGGGTCGTGGGTTCGTGCAGGCACCCGGCCGGCAGCGAGCCCATCTCGCCGAAGGCGTCCATGGCCGCACGGCGCTCGGCGATGCTGGGTTGCGTCGCGCCGGGCGGCGGCTGACGCGACGCCAGCAGGGCGCGAACGCCCGCGATCTCAGGGTCCTTCCAGCTCGACATGCTTCCACCCTCTTTTCTGGGGATAGGAGCCCTTCGCCGCGCCCCTGTCGAGCCCGCCGCGCATTGCCTTCGCGCCCGCGGGGATTCATATCGGGCGGGCCCAGAATCCTCTTACGTTCCGTGTTCTCATGTCCAAGTCCTCCGCCCAGCCGCAAGCCTCCCTGTTCGACGACGCGCTCAATCCCGCGCCGGCCCCGCCGCTGGCCGAGAGCCATGAGCCACGTCCCGATCCGGTGGTGACCCAGGGCAAGGCGGCGGCGAACGTGGCCGGCGGCTATTCCGCCAAGGACATCGAGGTCCTGGAAGGCCTGGAGCCGGTCCGCAAGCGGCCGGGCATGTACATCGGCGGCACCGACGAGCGCGCCCTGCACCACCTGTTCGCCGAGGTGCTGGACAACGCCATGGACGAGGCCGTGGCCGGCCACGCCAAGGTGATCCAGGTGCGCCTCGACGACGACGGCCAGCTCACCGTCACCGACGACGGCCGCGGCATCCCGGTCGACCCGCACCCCAAGCACCCGGGCAAGTCGGCGCTGGAGGTCATCATGACCGTCCTGCACTCCGGCGGGAAATTCTCCGGCAAGGCCTACGAGCCCTCCGGCGGCATGCACGGCGTGGGCGTCAGCGTCGTCAACGCGCTCTCCGAACGCGTCGAGGTCACCGCCTGGAAGGACGGGTTCGAGTGGCGCCAGGCCTTCACCCGCGGCAAGCCGCTGGGCTCCATCGAGAAGCTGGGCCCGACCCGCAAGCACGGCACCGCCATCGCGTTTACGCCCGACCCGGTGATCTTCGGCGAGGCCGCCGCCTTCAAGCCGGCGCGCCTCTATCGCATGGCCCGCTCCAAGGCCTATCTGTTCGGCGGCGTCGAGATCCGCTGGTCGTGCGATCCCAGCCGGATCCACGACCAGACCCCGGCCGAGGCCACCTTCCGCTTCCCGAACGGCCTGGCCGACTTCCTGGCCGAGCGGACCAAGGGGCTGGAGACGGTGACGCCGGAGCCGTTCGCCGGCCGCTACGAACGCGCGGGCGAGGCCGGCAAGGTCGAATGGGCCATCGCCTGGACGCCCGCCGGTTTCGGCGAAGCCGACGGCTTCATGCAGTCCTACTGCAACACCGTGCCCACGCCAGAAGGCGGCACCCATGAGGCGGGGCTGCGCGCGGCGCTGACCCGCGGCCTGAAGGCCTATGCGGAACTCACCGGTGAAAAGCGCGGCGCGATCCTCACCGCCGACGACGTGCTGGCCCAGGCCGGCTCCCTGGTCAGCGTGTTCATCCGCGACCCGGAGTTCCAGGGCCAGACCAAGGAGAAGCTTTCCTCCGCCGAGGCCCAGCGCCTGGTCGAGGCCGCGATCCGCGACCCCTTCGACCACTGGCTGACCGCCCAGCCCAAGGCCGCCAACGCCCTGCTCGAGTTCGTCATCGAACGCGCCGAGGAGCGGCTGAAGCGTCGCCGCGACAAGGAGGTCGCCCGCGCCTCGGCCACCCGCAAGCTGCGCCTGCCCGGCAAGCTCGCCGACTGCGCCGGCGGCGCGGTGGACGGCGCCGAGATCTTCCTGGTCGAGGGCGACTCGGCCGGCGGCTCGGCCAAGCAGGCGCGCGACCGCAAGACCCAGGCCATCCTGCCGCTGCGCGGCAAGATCCTGAACGTCGCCGCGGCCAGCATCGATAAATTGTCTCAAAACAAAGAGTTGAGCGATCTTCTTCTCGCGCTCGGCGTCCAGGGTGGCGCCAAGTTCAAGGAAGAGGAGCTGCGCTACGAGCGCGTGGTCATCATGACCGACGCCGACGTGGACGGCGCCCACATCGCGAGCCTCTTGATCACATTCTTCTGGCGCACCATGCCCGATCTGATCCGCGCGGGCCGCCTCTACCTCGCCCTGCCGCCGCTCTATCGCCTGAGCCACGGCGGCAAGTCGGTCTACGCCCGCGACGACGCCCACCGCGACGAGCTGCTGGCCAACGAGTTCAAGGGCAAGAAGCCGGAGATCAGCCGCTTCAAGGGCCTGGGCGAGATGATGCCCAGCCAGTTGAAGGAGACCACCATGGATCCTTCCAAGCGCACCCTGGCCCGGGTCACCCTGCCCCGCGCCGAGGAGACCGTGGAGGACCTGGTGGAGAAGCTGATGGGCCGCAAGCCCGAGAGCCGCTTCCAGTTCATCCAGGAAAACGCCGAGTTCGCCGTCGCCGACCTCGACATCTAGCCGGGCGCACGGGTCGAACGGCGGCGGTCGACTTGACCGTGCGCGGCCGCTAAAGCGCTGGGGTCAACGCGGGAGCCGTTCATGCAGTTCGACGACGTCATCCTCGGTCGCCGGAGCATCCGGGGCTACAAGCCCGATCCGGTGCCGCGGGCGCTGATCGAGGAGATCCTGGGCCTGGCGATGCGCGCGCCGTCGTCGATGAACACCCAGCCGTGGAACTTCTACGTCATCACCGGCGAGCCACTGGACCGGATCCGCAAGGGCAACACCGAGCGCAACCTGGCCGGCGTCCCGCACAGCCGCGAATTCCGCACCGGCCAGGCCTTCGCCGGCCACCACCGCGACCGCCAGGTGGGCGTCGCCAAGCAACTGTTCGCCGCCATGGGCATCGCCCGCGAGGACACCGCCGGCCGCCAGGACTGGGTGCTGCGCGGCTTCCGCCAGTTCGACGCGCCGGTCTGCGTGATCATCACCTACGACAAGGTGCTGGCCGACAGCGACGACACGCCCTTCGACTGCGGCGCGGTAGCCACCGCCCTGGTCAACGCCGCCTGGTCGCGGGGCCTGGGCGCGGTGATCAACAGCCAGGGCATCATGCAGTCGCCGGTGGTGCGCGAACACGCCGGCATCGCCGACGATCAGGTCATCATGAAAAGCATCGCGCTGGGATGGCCAGACGAAACCTTCC
>JAFEDM010000202.1 GCA_018241625.1 Pseudomonadota bacterium
GATCAGCGGGATTTCCGCGTCGATGGCCTCCAGGATGGAGTCCGCGGCGAAAGCCGGCGGCACATAGATCGCCGAGGCGTCCACCCGCTCGTTCCTGGTCAGCTCGGCGACCGTGTTGAACACCGGCAGGCCCAGGTGGGTCGTGCCGCCTTTGCCGGGCGTCACGCCGCCGACCATCTTGGTCCCGTAGGCGATCGCCTGCTCGGAGTGGAAAGTCCCCTGCGCGCCGGTGAAGCCCTGGCAGATCACCCGGGTGTCTTTGTTGATCAGGATCGACATTTAAGCAGCGCCCCGCACGGCCTTGACGATCTTCTCGGCGCCGTCCGAGAGGTCGTTGGCGGCGATGACGTTCAGGCCGCTCTCGTTGATGATCTTCTTGCCCAGCTCGGCGTTGGTGCCCTCGAGGCGCACGACCAGCGGCACCTTCAGCCCGACCTGCTTGACGGCGTTCACCACGCCCTGGGCCAGGATATCGCAGCGGGCGATGCCGCCGAAGATGTTGACCAGGATGCCCTTCACGTTCGGGTCGGCGATGATGATCTTGAAGGCCGCGGTCACCTTGGCCTCGTCGGCGCCGCCGCCCACGTCCAGGAAGTTCGCCGGCTCCGCGCCATAGAGCTTGATGATGTCCATGGTGGCCATGGCCAGGCCGGCGCCGTTGACCATGCAGCCGATCTCGCCGTCGAGGGCGATGTAGGAGAGGTCGTACTTCGAGGCCTCGATCTCCTTCGGGTCCTCCTCGGTCTCGTCGCGCAGGGCCTTGAGGTCCGGGTGGCGGAAGAGGGCGTTGTCGTCGAAGGACACCTTGGCGTCGAGGACGCGCAGCTGGTCGTCAGCGGTGACGATCAGCGGGTTGATCTCCAGCAGGCTCATGTCCTTGGCCACGAAGGCCGCGTAGAGCTGGCCCAGCAGCTTGCCGGCCTGCTTGGCGAGGTCGCCGGAGAGGCCCAGGGCGGCGCTGAGCTTCAGGCCGTGGAAGCCGCGGACGCCCGTCACGGGGTCGATGGAGAAGGTGGCGATCTTCTCCGGCGTGTTGTGGGCGACCTCTTCGATGCTCATGCCGCCTTCGGTGGAGGCCACGACCGAGACCCGGCTCGTTTCGCGGTCGACCAGCAGCGAGAGGTAGAATTCCTTGGCGATCGCCGCGCCCTCTTCGACGTAGAGGCGGTTGACCTGCTTGCCCTTCGGCCCGGTCTGCTCGGTGACCAGCACCCGGCCCAGCATCTCCTGGGCGGAAGCCTTCACGTCGTCGACCGACTTCAGCACGCGGACGCCGCCCTTGGCGTCGGGGCCCAGGCCCTCGAAGCGGCCCTTGCCGCGCCCGCCGGCGTGGATCTGCGACTTCACCACGAAGACCGGACCCCCCAGCTTCTTGGCGGCCTCGACGGCCTCGTCGACGGTGAAGGCCGGATAGCCTTTCGGGACCGCCGCGCCGAACTCGGCGAGGACGGCTTTGGCTTGGTGCTCGTGGATGTTCATGAGGCTCGCGGACGACGCGGTTGCGGATGAGACCCCGCCGTCTCGGCGAGTGGGCCGGGTTATAGGCGCCGCTCCCTAGGAAGACAACCGAGGGACGACCGTAAAACCCGGTTCTTCAGCTCAGCCTCTAACCGGCGCCCTCGAAGGCGGCGCTGGCGCGGCGTTCCAGCTTGCCCCAGCCGACGCGGGCGCCGTGCAGGGCCGCGTCGATCGACTTCACGACCACATAGTACATCAGCTGGCGGTAGCCGAAGCGCTGGACCGGCATCCAGACCAGGTCCGCCCAGGGCGCGCGCCGCTCCAGCGCCATGCCCAGCGCACCGGCCGACAGGTCGAGGAAGATGAAGGCGGCCCAGTAGCTGAGCGGCCGGATCAGGTCGTCGGGCGACCACTCGGTGGAGTGGTTCATGAAGCCGTAGACCGCCGAGATCAGGCTCCAGATCACCGCCATGTCGATCAGCGGCGCCACCGCCGTCAGGATGATCTGGAACAGCCAGATCTGCGGCAGGGCGATGAAACCCAGCACCGGATGCTTCGGGCTGAACAGGGCCGCGCGGTGCTTGTAGATGCACTGCAAGGTGCCGAACGACCAGCGGAAGCGCTGCTTCAGCAGGCCGCCGACAGTCTCCGGCGCCTCGGTGTAGGCGCGCGCCTCGGGGTCGAACTCCACCCGCCAGCCGGCCCGCTGGATGGCGATGGTCAGGTCCTGGTCCTCGGCCAGGGTGTCGTCCGGATAGCCGCCCAGCTCCTCCAGCGCGGCCTTGCGCCAGGCGCCGACCGCGCCCGGCACCACGGTCACCGCGCCCAGGGCCGCCAGCGCCCGGCGCTCCAGGTTCTGGGCGGTCACATATTCCAGCGCCTGCCAGCGGGTAATCAGGTTGCGGCGGTTGCCGACCAGGGCGTTGCCGGCGACCGCGCCGACGCGGCCGTCCACGAACCAGCGGGCGAGCCTGGCCAGGGTGTCGGAGGGGAACAGGGTGTCGGCGTCCAGCGCCACGATCACCTCGCCGTGCGCCTTGGCGAGGCCGCGGTTCAGCGCGCGCGCCTTGCCGCCGTTCTCGAAGCTCATCAGCGTCACGCGCGGCTCGTCGGCGAAGGCCTTGCGCACCACCTCGGCGGTGTGGTCGCTGGACCCGTCGTCCAGCACCAGCACCTCCAGCTTCGCCCAGTTCGAGGCGAGGATCCGGCGCACCGAACTCTCGATCACCTTCTCCTCGTTGAAGCAGGGGATCAGCACGCTGATCAGCGGCCCGGTGGCCGGGTCGAGCAGCGGCGGCGTGCGCCGGGTGATGGTGAAGCGGTGGATGAGCGCCAGGATCCCCAGCAGCAGCAGCCGGGCGACGCCCAGGACGATGGCGGTGATGAACAGGGCCTCCAGCGCCACATTGACCCCGTGGAAGAAGCCGAAGCC
>JAFEDM010000203.1 GCA_018241625.1 Pseudomonadota bacterium
ACCAGCGTGCGCGGCGGCTGGCGATACTTCCCGGGATCGCAGGACTCCGACGGCTCGACCACCCAGTGGGCCGTCCTGTCGATGATGTACGACCAGTCGCTGGGCGCGACCACGCCGGACATCGTCAAGAGCGAGCTGTCGAACTACTGGCTGGCGGCCGACCAGGCGGCGAATGGCGCGGGCTGCTATCAGCCGGGCTATCTTTGCGAACAGTCCGACACCGGCAGCCTGCTCATCGGCCTGAGCTTCGTCGGCAAGGGCGTGGGCAACGCCCAGGTCGACAACGCCCTGAATTTCCTGAACAACAACTGGACCGAAGGGGCCAACAACACCTGGTACGGCAACCTCGGCCAGCCCTACGCCATGTGGGCGGACTACAAGGCCCTCGAGTTGCAGATCGGCAAGGGCGACAACAGCGCCATCACCAACCTGGCGTCCAGCTGCGGCGCGCCGGCGAACCTGCCGGGCAACCCGCCCGGCAGCACCGCCTGCAACTGGTGGCAGGACTACAACCAGTGGCTGGTGGACAACCAGAACGCCGACGGCAGCTGGAACGGCTACAGCTATTGGACCGGCCCTCTGGCGACGGCCTGGAACGTCAGCATCCTGGGCGGCATCGAGGTCCCGAACCCCGGCGGCATCCCCGAACCGACGGCCTGGGCGCTGATGCTCATCGGTTTCGGCGGCATGGGCGCGCTGTTGCGCCAGCGCCGGGCTCGGATGGCGCTGGCCTCCGCCTGAGGGGTCAGGACGAAGCCCCGGCCTCGCAGGAGCGCCGGGGCAAGTCCCGCCCTGGGCGCGGGCTTCAGCCGATGTCGGGCAGCAGCAGGTCTCGGGCCGCCTGGGCGTCCTTCATCACCTGCTCGGTCATGGCTTCCAGGCCTTCGAACTTCAGCTCCGGGCGCAAGAAGGCGATCAGGTCGGTCTCGATGACCTGGTCGTAGATGTCCTCGTCGAAGTCGAACAGCCAGACTTCCAGCAGCGGCGCGCGCACGCCCTCGATGGTCGGGTTGATGCCGATGTTGGCGACGCCGGGGATCTCACGTCCGTCGGGCAGGCGCGTGCGCGTCGCATAGACCCCGAACCTGGGGATCACATAGTCGCCCAGCGCCACATTGGCGGTCGGGAAGCCCAGCTTGCGACCCAGCTGGCGGCCGCGCTGCACGGGCCCCTCGAGCGCGAATGGCCGGCCCAGCACCCGTGCGGCCGCCTCCGGGCGACCGTCGCGCAGGGCGTCGCGGACCTCGGTGGACGAGAACTTCTCGCCGCTTTCGTCGGCCACCGGCTGGGCGACGCTGACCCCGAAGCCCAGCTCGCGGCCATAGGCGGTCATGGTCTGGGGCGTGCCGGTGCGGTCCTTGCCGAAGGAGTTGTCGAAGCCCACCGCGACGTGCTTCACGCCCAGTCCGTCGTGCAGCACCCGCTCGGCGAATTCCCGGTCGGTCATCTCGGCGAAGTCGCGGTCGTAGGGCAGGACGTAGAGGATGTCGACGCCGAGCGCCTCCAGGGCGCGGGCCTGCTGGTCCGGCTTCATCAGGTGGAACGCCGGCTCGTCCGGGCGGTGGTAGAGGCGCGGGTGCGGATCGAGCGTGATCACCCCAAGGGGGACCGCCAGCTCGCCGGCGGCCTTGGCGGCGAGCGCGATCACCTGCTGGTGGCCGCGGTGCACGCCGTCGAAGTTGCCCATGGCCACGGCTGCCCCGCGGTCCTCGGCCGGCAGGTCCTTCCAGCCCTTGATGAGCCGCAATCTTCTCATCTATCGCCGCGGGGCCAGGATCAGGGCCTCGCCGTCCAGCACTGTCTTGCCGTTCACCAGGCAGACGGTCTCGAACAGCACGTGGCTCTTTTCGGCGTCCAGGCTCTTCACCGTCACCTTCGCGGTCACCGCGTCGCCGATCTTCACCGGCCGGCGGAAGCGCAGCGATTGCGAGAGGTAGATTGCGCCCGGCCCCGGCAGCTGGTTGCCCAGCACCGCCGAGATGTAGGCCGCGCTCAGCATGCCGTGGGCGATGCGCCCGCCGAAGGTGGTGGTCTTGGCGTAGGCCTCGTCCAGGTGCACCGGGTTCACGTCGCCGCTGACGGCCGCGAAGGCCTCGATGTCGGCGGCGCCGACCACATGGGTGGCCTCGGCGCTCTGGCCCACGCTGAGTTCGTCGAAGTAGAGACCCTGCACGCGTCCTCCCGGGTTGCCTGCGATCACTTAGCGACGAATTGGCCAAGCCACCAGATGAGGCCTCACCAGATCAGGTCGGCGATGGCGTAGGTCGCCGAGAGCCCGTCCTGATGCAGCAGGTCGGCGACCGCCGCGGCGTTCAGCGTCCCGTCCGCGAGGATCGTCTCCGCGCCATGGATGCCGCTGGCCACGAACAGCACGTCGAGGCCCTGGGCGTTGGCGCCGCGGATGTCGGTGGGCAGGCCGTCGCCGATGCAGAGCACGCGCGCCTTGTCCACCGGCCGCCCCAGCGCGGCCTGCGCCTTCTTCAGCGAGAGGTCGTAGATGATCGGATAGGGCTTGCCGGCCATCAGCACCCGGCCGCCGAGGCTCTCGTAGAGCTGGGCCAAGGCGCCGCCGCAATAGATCAGCCGGTCCCCACGCTGAACGACCACGTCCGGATTCGCACATATGAGGACGAGATCGCGGCTGACGGCGTCGATGAAGCGGTCGCGGTAGTCGGCCGGCTCCTCGGTCTCATCGTCATAGGGGCCGGTAACCGAAATAAACGTCGCGTCGGCGAGCTCCGAGAATTCGACGCCCAGGCCGTCGTAGAGCGCCAGGTCGCGCTCCGGGCCCACCATCCAGGCGGGGCCAGGCGCGCGCTCGGCCAGCAGCAGGCGCGTGGCGTCGCCGGAGGTGACGATCTCGCTCCAGGCCTCGCGCGGGACGCCCAGGCCGTCCAGCTGCTCGATCACCTGGGCGTGCGGCCGCGGCGAATTGGAGATCAGCACCACCGGCCCCACCTCGGCGCGATAGCGGCCGAGGGCGGCGCAGGCGTCGGGGAAGGCCTCGCGACCGTTGTGGATCACGCCCCAGACGTCGCACAGCAGGGCGTCGTAGCTGCGCGCGATCTCCGAGAAGCGGACGCAGGTTTTCGGGGGAGAGGCGCTCATCGCCCCGGGCGGTAGCGGGCGCGTCCGACCCGGTCAATCCGCCCGCCGCCGACTTTCTGGCGGCGCATAGTGGATATGAGCCATGCGCGCCCGCGCCGCCGCCCCTAGCCTTTCCGCATAGGGAACCCGGATTGGCAGGGAGCGTAGAATGCGTAGTTGGGGATTGGCCGCGGGCGTCGCGGCTTTGGCGATGGGCATGGCGGCCATGGGCGCCGGTTCGGCCCGGGCGGCTGATTTCACCCTGAATTTCACGGGAGTCAGCGGCGACATCTTCCTGAGCAGCTTCGATTCCGGCGGCACCCATTTCGATGCGGGATCGCTCGGCCTCTCCAGTGGCGACCTGCCGATCACGGTCAGCCAGGGCGACACCATCACCGCCTTCCTGACCCTGGACGCGCCCCTGACGGTGCCGCAGTCGGTCAGCATCACCAGCATCGCCCTCGACCTGTTCGGGAACGACTTCCCCAGCGGCGACGTGGTGACCACGAACAACACCGTCGACTTCTTCATCGGCGGCCTCGGCGGTTCTTCCGTGCTGTCGGGCAGCGGCTTCTCCACCGGCACCGCCGGCGCCTTGATCGAGGGCGTCGACTTCTTCCCGCCGAACAACGCCGCCTTTACCTTCGACGCGGCGCAGTTCAGCTTCACCATCGACACCCTGTCGGGCCCGGCGACGCTGGAAAACGCCCAGTTCGCCTACGAGAACTTCGACGGCCCCGCGGTCCCGGAGCCGTCCGCCTGGGCGCTGATGCTGCTGGGGTTCGCGGGCCTCGGCGCGGCGCTGCGGGCGCGCAGACAAGCTCAGGTGCTGGCCTAAACCATCGCCCTTTCCAGCGTGAAGGCGCCGCCGGCTGACCCCGGCGGCGTCTTTGCGTCCGACCCTAAGATCAGAACCCGCTGGCGCGGCGTGGGAAGGCCTCGCGCATGGCGTCGGCGCCGGTCAGCGTCGGCCGCGGCGTCGCCACCGTCGGCGGCGGGCCGGCCTCGCTCAGCACGGCCTCCTTGATCGCCCGGGGCTCGCCGAACAGGTGGCCCTGACCGAAGCCCAGGTCGAGGTCGAGCAGTTCGGCCACCTGGCGCTCGTTCTCGACCTTCTCGGCCACCACCTGCACCGCATAGCGCCCGGCGAACTGCACGAAGTCCTCGGCCGCCAGGTCCGGAAGCGAGGCCAGCACCATCAGGCCGTCCTTCTCCACCAGCTCGTCCAGCAGCTTCTGAGCGCCGATCTTCAGGAACTTCACGTCCGAACGCGCCAGGTCCTGCCAGTCCAGATCGAGCTCGCTCACCTTGTCCAGGCTGAAGCGGAAGCCGAGGTCGGCCAGCTTGCCCATGTTGCGCGCCTCCACCGAGCCGCGCTGGTCGAACGCCGCCTGGCCGATCTCGAAGATCAGCGAGCCGGCCAGGTCGCGGTTGGCGGTGAGCAGCTCCAGGAACTGCGGGAAGAAGCTCTCGTCGCCCAGGCTGGCCATGGAGACGTTGCAGAAGATGCCGATCTTGCGGTCCTGCTTGGCGAGGCGCCGCACGATCTGCACGCAGCGGAACAGCAACAGGTTGTCGATGGCGGTGACCAGCCCGCCCGGCTCGGCGACGCTCAGATATTCCGCCGGCATCATCACCCGGCCGGTCTCGTCGCGCAGCCGCGAGAAGCTTTCGTAATAGGTGGTCCGCCGCTGCGGCAGGGCCACGATCGGCTGCAGGTAGAGGTCGACGCGCCCGGCGCTGAGCGCCTCCTGCACCACGTCCAGCAGGTCCGGCGCGCGCGGCGCGGCCACGACCGACGGGGCGCCGAACACCGCGCCCTCCGCCGCCGCATGGAACCGCGCGGCGAAGGACGGCGCCAGAGTCGCGGGGCGCTCGTCCAACTGCTCCTGCATCCGGGCGACCAGGCCCTCCAGCATGTGGACCTCGTCCACCAGGCTGTCGTTGCGGCTGGCGTCCTGCGCCACCGCCTCGAACATCTCGTTCACCCGGGCGTCCAGCGCCTCGACCTGGTCCAGCAGGATGCGGTGCGCCTCACGGATGTCGCCGACCTCGCCCTTGATCGCGGTGGTCTCGAGCGCGCGCTCGATCAGGCCGTGGAAGGCGAAGCACAGCCCCAGGCCGCCGACCAGCGCCGCCACGCCCGCGCCCCAGCCGCCGCCGTTGCGCCACAGCGTCAGCGCCACGATCAGCGACAGGCAGAGATAAGTCCCGCAGAGAAGCCCGAGGGTGAGGCGGCGCATCGTCCCAGCCATCCGAATCACTTCGCGCCAGTATCCGGCAGGGATTCCCTGGAAGTCGAATGGATTAACGCCGCAGGGTTGAACCACGAATCCACAGCGACGCTCCGCCGCGCTGGCGCTCGCCCCATATCTATGTGATCACTGTTCACCTAAACACAGCGCGGGACCAGGACCTCACCATGGCGGACGGATCGGCGGGCAAGCCAAGACACGAACATGGCCCGGAACACTTCGACGTCCTGATCGTCGGCGCCGGGCTTTCCGGCATCGGCGCCGCCTGGCACCTGCAGCATGAGGCCAAGCCCGCCCGCAGCTACGTCATCCTGGAAGGCCGCGAGGCGATCGGCGGCACCTGGGACCTGTTCCGCTATCCTGGCATCCGCTCCGACAGCGACATGTACACCCTGGGCTACGCCTTCAAGCCGTGGACGGAAGCCAAGGCCATCGCCGATGGCCCCTCGATCCTCAAGTATGTGCGCCAGACGGCCGCCGAAAACGGCATCGACCGCCATATCCGCTTCGGCCACAAGGTGACCGCCGCCGCCTGGTCCAGCGAGGACGCGCTGTGGACCGTCACCGCCCGCACCGCCGACGGCGCCACGCGCACCTTCACCGCCGGCTTCGTTTTCCTCTGCGGCGGCTACTATTCCTACGACGGCGGCTACCTGCCGCAGTTCCCGGGCTACGACCGCTTCAAGGGCGCCCTTGTCCACCCGCAGCAGTGGCCGGAAGGCCTCGACTACAGCGGCAAGCGCGTGGTGGTCATCGGCTCCGGCGCCACGGCGGTCACCATCGTGCCGGAGATGGCCAAGCGCGCCGGCCACGTCACCATGCTGCAGCGATCGCCCACCTATGTGGTCAGCCGCCCGGCCGAGGACGCCTTCGCCAACCGCCTGCGCGAGATCCTGCCCGCCAAGCTGGCCTACCAGCTGATCCGCTGGCGCAATGTGCTGTTCGGCATGTGGTTCTTCCGCATGGCCCGCAACAAGCCGGACGCGGTGAAGAAGAACATCGTCGACATGGTGCGCCAGCAGCTGGGCCCCGACTATGACGTCGCGACCCACTTCACCCCTAGCTACAACCCCTGGGACCAGCGGCTGTGCCTGGTGCCCGACGCCGACCTGTTCGCCGCCATCAAGGCCAGAAGCGCCAGCGTCGTCACCGATCACATCGAGACCTTCGACGAGACCGGCATCCAGCTGAAGAGCGGCAAGCATCTCGACGCCGACGTCATCGTCACCGCCACCGGCCTGGTGCTGCAGGTGATGAACGGGCTCAGCCTGACCGTCGACGGCAAGGCGGTCGACCCGGGCCAGACCCTGTCCTACCGGGGCATGATGTACGAGGGCGTGCCGAACCTGGCCTCGGTGTTCGGCTACACCAACGCGTCCTGGACCCTGAAGGCGGACCTGACCTGCGAATATGTGAACCGCGTCCTGAACCACATGGCCCGCACCGGCCAGCGCCAGGTCACCCCGCGCAACACCACCGGCGAAGCCGAGCGCCTGCCCTGGCTCGACTTCTCCTCCGGCTACGTCCAGCGCGCCATGGAGAAGTTCCCCAAGCAGGGCGGCAAGGCCCCCTGGAAACTGCACCAGAACTACGCCCTGGACCTGATGAACCTCAGGTACGCGAAGCTGGATGACGGGGTGCTGGAGTTCTCGAACCGGGCGCCCCAAGACGCGAAAGCCAAGGGGAAGGTGGCGGCTTAGGGGCCCCTACTTTTTTCTTTCTGCGCGCCGTCAGCATTGGGCGATGGCCCGACATGCAAAATATGACATGGCTCGAGAGAGGCGCCATTTTTCAGGCGAGTTATCTGCCCCTCAATTGTAACCCACTCCCCAATGGTCAGCGCCATGAGCCGATCATGGTCTTCCTTTTGGAAGACTCCGGAGATCATGACCCTCGAATTGGGCATATCGACAAATAGCATCCAGCGATCACCACCGGCTGTAGCAACATCGTTTACCGTCCCCTCTGCCCTAATCCATTTTCCGGTATAGGTCCTAGTGATCGCGTCAATTTGAACGCTAGTTTTTCCTACTAGCTTTTCAGCTAGCACCTCGGGTGTCATCTCGGGTGGCAAATAGTCCCTTCCCGGAACTAGCGGAGCGGAGAGTAAGCTTGGGGATGATAAGCTTGGAACTGGAACCTTAGCCGTCCGCCCAAGCCAGATGAACGTCGATAGGCTGCCGAGTACCAGCGCCGGACCGGCAAAAAGTAGCAGCCCCTTGTAGTCGACCAGCGCGGGATTCAATCCAGCGACACTCAGGGCAACGCCGCCCGTTCCAGCGAGGCTTGCCAGCGCACCGAAAACTGCCCTTCGCTCCATTCCACCAAGCTAGCTGTGCTTTGGCGGCCCGGCAAAACAATCAACAAGGATAACGGAAGACTTGACTTTCGATTTCCTAATTGTTCTTTTTTCGTTCACGCCTTCCTACTGCAAACGCGAACCCCAGGATTTCATCCAGTCCGAGTTCCGACGGATGCTGGCGCGGGAGCTGCATTCCCATCCGCTCATCCCCGCGAAGGCGGGGATCCATGCGGCGTCAGCTTGCCGCTGCGAAGTGGGAGGCGAGACTCGGCTTGGATCCCCGCCTTCGCGGGGATGAGCGGGGTTGGGGGAAAGAGGCCGGCGCTCGCCGGGACGGTCGATGGGACAGTTGATGGGGCTCGCCCCCTCCACCACCCGCTCTTCGACGGGCGGTCCCCCTCCCGCCGCTGCGCGGGGGAGGTAGGATGCCCAGCCGATATCGCCATGACCGGGCGCGCCTGAAGGCGGAAATCGTCGCGCGGGTGGCGGCGGGCGAGACGATCAAGGTGGTCTGCGCCGAGTCGGGCTGGCCGGCGCCGATGACGGTGCGGACCTGGGCGCGGATGGACCCGCTGTTCGGCGCGGACCTGGCGGCGGCCGCCCGGCGGGGCGCATGGCGCCGGCTCTGGACCTATGACGAGGCCAAGGCGGCCGCCCTCCTGGCGCGGGCGCGGGCGGGCGAGAGCCTCCGCAGTCTGTGGGGCCAGCCGGGCCTGCCGACGCGCGGGCAGTATTTCCGCTGGAAGGCCTCGCAGCCCGAATTCGCCGAGGCGACCTTCGCCCTGCTGCAGCGGCGCGACGCCCGGATCGGCGAGCGTGGCCGCGCGCGGCGTCGTGATTTCAACCAGGAACTGGCCGACCGGATCGTGGCGCGGCTGTGGGCGACCTATCCGGCGGCGCTTCGCCTGGAGGACCTGTTGAAGGCCGATCCGGCCTTGCCGTGCTGGGAAACCCTGATGCGCTGGCGGCGCCAGCAGCCGGAGTTCGACCGGGTGATGCGGACGGTGCTGGCCGCGCGCCGCCGCCGCGTGCGGCCCGTGCCGGACTTCGTCGTCGAGGAGGTGAGCGACCATATCGCCCTCGGCGGTTCGTTCTTCAGCTATAGCCGCCAACCCGGCGGGCCATCGCGGGGCGCGCTGCGGCGATGGATGCGCGACCCGGCATTCGCCGAGGCGGTCGCGGGCGCCTGCGAGGTGCGGGAAGACTTCCTCTGGGACCAGGTCGCCGAGGTGGCGGAGACCGTTCCGCCCGGGCCGATCCGTGAGATGGATCGCGCCATCGGGCCGTTGAAGCGACGGATCGTGACGCTGCGCAACCGGCCGCGAAAGCCGTTGGGCGTTACGCCGCGGCGAAAGCCTGGGTGATCCTGCCGTCTTCGCGGGCGCGATCCCCGTATTACCGCACCTTCATTTGCGAGATCGGCGTTACGCGATCATGGTCGGCGGGCTTGACCTCAGGAGGGAGGCCGCCCGTGAAACCGACGCTCGCCATCGCGCTCTGCGCCGCCCTGTCGCTCGGTTGGGCGCAGGCCGCGTCCGCCGCGCCCAAGCTCAAGCCCTCGATCGAGGGCATGTGGGCGGCCAATTTCGTCATGTCGATCGAGGCGCCGGCCAAGGACGCGCCGCCGCTGGTCGTGCCCGAGGGCGAGGCCAAGGCGGTCGGCCGCGCCCAGGCCCAGGCGGTGAAGAACATGTTCGGGCCGCTGGACCCCGAGGTGCCCTATCTGATGGACGGTGTCGACGGCCTGCCGCTGGTGCGCGGCGAGCGCCACTCGCGCCTGGTGGTGCAGCCCGCCGACGGGCGGCTGCCCTACACGCCGGAGGTCCGCAAGGCCTTTGAAAACTTCCGAGGGCCGCCGCAAGTCTACGACAATCCCGAGCAACGGCCGAGCGGCGAGCGCTGCCTGACCGGCGTGGGCCAGGCGCCGATCACCACCCTGGCCTTCGCCAGCAACCTGCAGATCCTGCGCCTGAAGGACGTCGTGGTGATCCATACCGAATACGGCGACGAGGTGCGGGTGATCCCGATCGCCGACAAGCATCAGCCCAAGGTGCTGTGGGGTCGCCTGGGCGATTCCATCGCCCGCTGGGATGGCGGGACCCTGGTGGTCGAGACCGTGGGCCTGCCCGACGCCGACCGCCTGCGCCTCGGCCCCACCTTCGTGGTCCCGGGCGAGGCCACGGTGATCGAGCGGTTCACCGCGGTTTCCGACCGCGAGCTGCTCTACCAGTTCACGGTGATCGACCCGAAGACCTATGCCGCGCCCTGGCTGGCGGAGTTCTCCTGGTACCGGACCGACAAGCCCATGTACGAGCACGCCTGCCACGAGGGAAACTATTCGCTACCCAACATCCTGGCCGGCGCGCGGCACCTGGAAGCGGAGAAGGCGGCCGCAGCGGCGGGCGGGCGCTGAGCAACCCTTCCACCGCTCATCTCGCGGAGGCGGGATCCAAGCTGAGTCAGGATCGCCCGCCGACACCGCCAGTGGTTCGAGGCCGCTTGGATTCCCGCCTTCGCGGGAATGAGCGGCAGGGCAGGCTTCGGCTTAAATCTCATGGCCGCCAGTTTGCCTTGGGGTCTCGGCTTCTCAAGGACGCGCGGAACGCGCGCCGCCATGCGGGCGGCCAAGGGCCGCTCCTTGACAAGCCGAGGCCCCAAGGCTCGCATCCACCATGAGGTTTAAGGCGGGGTGGCGTCGCCAATGCCAACTGAGTTCCCAGACGACTTCAGTGACGAGGAACGGGCGTTATTTACCGCCTACAACATCGCATCGGATTTGGCCGCGCGATGCCGTCAGATCACCGACATGAAGGTCTCGGTCAGCGCGCAAGCCCTCGAAATTTTGGTGAACACCCTGATGACCGAATTCTGGGACCAGGGCTTTTCGCAAACGGAAATTCGGAACGCTTACGCAGCCGCCATCGCCGATATGAATAGGTATGCGGCCGGCCAGGAGCGCCGTGAGTAGCCTAGTGCTGGCTCTCCGGCATCCGCACCACCAGGCCGTCCAGGCTATCGCTGACCTTGATCTGGCAGGAGAGGCGGCTGTTGTCCTCGACGTTCTCGGCGAAGTCGAGCATCGACTCCTCCATCGCCGACTTCTCGCCGGTCTTGGACCGCCAGGCCTCGTCCACATAGACGTGGCAGGTGGCGCAGGCGCAGGCGCCGCCGCAGTCGGCGTCGATGCCGGGGATGTTGTTCTTCACCGCCCCTTCCATGACCGACAGGCCATTCTTCACGTCGACGACGTGCTCGGTGCCGTCGTGCTCGATGTAGGTGATCTTGGCCATGTGATCCCGGGGGTCCCCTTGATGTTCTCGCCCTGGCGTTCCGTCCCGCTCCGGCAGGCGTGACTTAACACCGTTCAGACTGCGACCTCTTTCATGGAAACGGTCGGGTCCGCAAGCCTCGCCTTGTCGACCGCGCGCCGGTTCCCGATCAGCTGCTTGCCCATCATGAACTCCGGCGGGCTGTTGATCGCCTCCACCGACTGCACCTGATCGCCCTTGAGGTGGAAGACCGCGAACTTGCCGCTCGCGGGGTCGCCGCGGACCAGGACCTCGTCGACGTCGAAGGCGTAGCCGGCGATCTGCAGCTTGAGGTCGTACTGGTCCGACCACTGCCAGGGCACCTCGCCGGGCGGCGGCGGGCGGCCCACGATGGCGCTGGCGGCCTGCTTGGCCTGTTCCAGGGCGTTGGGCACGCTCTCCATGCGGAACATGCGGTCGTAGATCGGCATCGGCCGGTGGGCGACGTCGCCGATCGCGAAGACGTTGGCGTCGCTGACGCTGCGGGCCTCCAGGTCGACGACGACGCCGCGGGCGGTCTCCAGGCCGCAATCCCGGGCGATCTCATCGTTGGGTTGGGCGCCGACGCCGACCACGATGGCGTCGCAGGCGATCAGCCGCCCGTCGGCCAGGCGCACGCCCGTGACGTGCTTGCCGTCCGGGCCGGCCTCGAACGCCGCCGCGGTGGCGGAGAGTTCGAAGGTCACGCCATGCCGCTCGTGATAGGCCTTGAAGAAGTCCGACAGCACCGTGCAGGCGACCCGAGCCAAGAGGCGCGGCTCGCGCTCCAGCACCACGACCTCCGCGCCCAGGGCGCGGCCGGACGCGGCGACCTCCAGCCCGATATAGCCGCCGCCGACCACCGCAAGCTTCTTGCCCGGGCCGACCGTGGCTTTCAGTTGCTCGGCGTCGGCCGCCGTGCGCAGGAACATGACGCCGGAGAGGTCGGCGCCCGGGATCGGCAGGGCGATGGCGCGGGCGCCGGTGGCGATGATCAGGGCGTCGTAGCTGACGCTCGACCCGTCCGAGAGCGCGACGGTCCGGTCGCCGCGGTTGATCGACGCAGCCCGCGTCGAGGGCCGGAAGTCGATGTCGTGCTCGGCGTAGAATTCCAGCGGCTTCAGGGCCAGCGAGTCGGCGTCGGCCTCGCCCTTCAGCCAGGCCTTGCTGAGCGGCGGCCGCTGGTAGGGCGGGATCGGCTCCTCGCCCACCAGGGTGATCGGGCCTTCATGGCCGTACTGGCGCAGCAGCGCCGCGGCCGTGCCGCCCGCATGGCCCGCGCCCAGGATCACCACGTGCGACTTGAGATCGCTCATCCGGCCTCGATGCTTAAAGTTGACGAAGGTGTCAACTTCATCAATCCACCCTTCCCCATTTGATCGTCATCCTCCGGTCAGCCGCAAGGCTGATCCGGGGGACCCAAGCTGATTTGCGGGATTGGGCGACGCCGATTGGGTCCCCCGGATCGCCTCTTCGGGCGACCGGAGGATGACGACGGATTGGGACCTAGGCCTTCGCCTTCTGCTCCTTGATCCACTCGTGCACGCGCATCTCGAGCACCGACAGCGTCAGCGAGCCGGAGGCGATGACCATGTCGTTGAAGCCCTTGATGTCGAACTTCGGGCCCAGCGCCTTACGGGCCTCGTCGCGCAGCTGCATGATGCGGATCATGCCGATCTTGTAGGCCGTGGCCTGGCCGGGACCTGTGATGTAGCGGCGGGTCTCGGCGCGGGCGACGTCGTCGCTGCGGTGGCCGACGGTCTTCAGGTAGTCGATGGCCTGGTCTTCCGTCCAACCCTGGGCGTGGATGCCGGTGTCGGTGACCAGGCGAACGGCCCGGAACAGCTCGCCGTCCAGGCGCATGAAGTCGGACGCGTAGTCAGGATAGACGCCCATCTCCTTGCAGAGCAGCTCGGAATAGAGGCCCCAGCCTTCGTTGAAGGCGGCGTTGCGCGCGGCCAGGCGGAACTTGGGCACGCTGACTTGGCGCACGCGGATGTCGCCCTGCATGGCGTGGCCGGGAATGCCCTCGTGGCACATCAGGTCGGGCAGGCTGGCGCGCAGCGGCGTCTTGCCCAGCATGTGCAGATAGACCCGGCCGGGCCGCTTGCCGCCCGGGCTCGCGCCGCTGGTGTTGGCCGCGCCGCCCGGCACCTCGATGAAGCTCGGCTCGCGGATCACCTCGATGCCGTAGATCGGCAGGACGTTGAACATCGCGCCCAGGTGGGTGCGGTTGTTGGCGATCAGGTCGTTGGAATACTTCAGGATCTCGGCGCGGTTGGTGTCGTTGTAGGGCTGCGGCGGGTCCTTGGCGTTGATGTCCTTGTAGAAGGCCTCGCGGTCGGCGAAGCCGGCCTGTTTGGCGAGCTCGTCCATTTCGCCCTGGATGCGCTTGACCTCCGACAGGCCCAGCTTGTGGATCTGGTCGGCGGTGAGGTCGGTGCGCGTCTGCAGCTTCAGGGCCGCGGCGTACCAGGCCAGGCCGTTGGGCAGGGTGACCGCGCCCACCTTGCCGTCTTTCGAATTGACCTCATCGGCCTGCAGCCATCCGAGCAGGCGGTCGTAGCCGGGCTTCATGCCGGTCAGCAGGGCGGTCTTGGTCCCGTCCAGCAGCTTGGCCGCCTCGTCCGGCGTGACCTTGCCGGCGGCCTGCAGCTTGCCGACCTTGGTCTTGGCGTCGGCCCACAGGGGCGAGTCCGGACCGCCGTCGAACGGCGCGCCGGTGATCAGCTTCTTCGTCTCGGCGATCGTCCGCTCGTACTGGAACCGCGGCATGCGGATGCCCTGCGCGGCCGAGGCCTTGGCGCGGTCCAGCGCCTGGTCCATGGCGTGGCCGAGGGCCGTGACCCGGGCGTTGTAGGCGACCATGTCGGCCGGCGCGTCGACCAGGTGCGAGCTGATCAGGAAGTTGGGCAGGCCGGAGTGGGCGCCGGTCGCCTCCTGGTAGGCGCGGAACTTGTAGCTGAGCTCGGCGGAGTCCAGCTCGTCGACCCACAGGTCGTAGCTGATCTTGCCCTCGATCGGCAGCTTGTCCCGCTGGAACTGCGCCTTCATTCGCGCCACGCTGCCGCGCCGCCATTCCAGGCGCTTGAGGTCCGCGGCGTCGCTGAGATCGTTCAGCTTGTCCTGGTCCTCCTTGCTGCCCTGCATGGTCGCCTGCTGCGGGCTGAACTTCTGCAGCTGGGCGTATTCCGCATCGAGGAAGGCGGTGAAGCGCGCGTTCTCGGCGGCCTGGGCGGCGGCCGGAGCCTGGGCCGCGGCCGGCGTGGCGAAGGCCATGAGAGCGGCGGGCGCGGTCAGCAGGGTCAGGCTGAGCGCGGTCATGAGGGTACGGTTCATGGTCACTGTCCGTTGAAAGCTTCGTTCAGCCCTTCTGGCGGGCGATCCATTCGTCGACCTGGCGTTCCAGCACGGCGAGCGGCAGGGAGCCTTCGCCGACCACCAGGTCGTCGTAGGCCTTGAGGTCGAACTTCGGGCCGAGCGCGGCTTCCGCCTTGTGGCGCAGCTCCATGATCTTCAGCATGCCGATCTTGTAGCCGGTCGCCTGGCCGGGAAGGGTGATGTAGCGGCGCACTTCCGAGCGCGCCTGGTTGGGCGGCCGGCGGCCGGTCTTGATCATGTAGTCGACGGCCTGATCCTCGGTCCAACCCTTGGCGTGGATACCGGTGTCGGTGACCAGGCGCGCGGCGCGGAACAGCTCGGCGTCGAGGCGGAAGAAGTCGGACGCCACGTCCTGATAGGCGCCCATCTCCTTGCACAGCGCCTCGGTGTAGAGCGCCCAGCCCTCGCCATAGGCCACGTAGCGATAGGCCGAGCGGAACTTCGGCACGCCCTTCTGGCGCACCTGGATGTCGCCCTGCATCACGTGGCCCGGAATGCCCTCATGGCACATCAGGTCGGTGATGTTGGCCGGGTCGTCGGTGACGCCCAGCATGTGGATGTAGACGCGGCCGGGCCGCGTGCCGTCGGCGTTGGGGCCGGACGCGTGGGCCGCGCCGCCGGCCACCTCGCTGAAGGCGGGCTCGCGCACCACCTCGGCCTTGTAGACCGGCAGGTTGGTGAACACCTTCGGCAGCAGGGTGCGGTTGCGGGCGATCGTCTCGTTGTACTGGCGCAGGTAGTCGGCGCGGATGGCGTCGGTCCAGGGCGTCGGCGGGAACTTCTTGGCGCGGTCGTCATAGAAGGCCTGGCGGTCCTTGAAGCCGGCCTTCTGGGCCAGCGCGTCCTGCTCCTTCTGAATACGGTCGACTTCCTTCAGGCCCAGGGCGTGGACCTGATCGGGCGTCAAGTCGGTGGTGGTGTTGAGCTTCAGCGCCGTCGCGTACCACTCCAGGCCGTTCGGCAGGGAGACCGCGCCGGTCCTGCCCGAAGGCGCCTTGGGAAGTTCGCCGTTCGCCCAGGCGATTACCCGCTCATAGGCCGGCTTGATGCCCAGCACGCCGGCCTTGGCGTCGGCCAGCAGGGCGTCGGCCTCGGCGTCGGTGACCTTGCCCGCCGCCTTCAGCTTGGCGACCTTGGCCTTGGCGTCGGCCCACAGCGGCGAGTCCGGACCCGCCGCGTCGAACGGCTGGCCGGTGATCATGGTCTTCGAGCCGCTGATCACCCGCTCGATCTCGAACTTGGGCGCGTTGATCCCCAGGGCCGTCGACTGCCGGCTGGCGGCGATGCCGAGGTCGAGCTGGCCGCCCAGAGTCTTCAGGCGGGCGTTGTAGCCGCGCATGTCCGCCGCGTCGGTGACCGCCTGGGTGTTGATCAGGAAGTTCGGCAGCTCCGAATGGATCGAATAGAGGAAGGAATAGAACGGCGGCTGGTAGCGGCGGAACTTGTAGCTCGCTTCAGCCCGGTCCAGCTCCATGGCCCACATGTCGTAGCTGGCGCGCGCCTCGGGCGGCAGCTTCTCGCGCTGGAACTGGGCCTTCATCCGGGCCACGCTACCGCGCCGCCAGTCCAGCAGCTTCAGCTGGCCGGCGTCGCTGGTGTCGTTCCACTTGTCATTGTCTTGCTTGCGGCCAAGCGCGGTCGCCCGCTGCGGCTCGAGCTTCAGCTCCTGCTCGAACTCGCCATCGATGAAGGCGGTGAAGCGCGTGGCTTCGGCCTGCTCGGCGGCTGTCTGGGCCGCAGCCGGCGTCGCCGCCGCCCAAACCATAGCCGCCGGCGCCGCGGTCAGCGCCAGGGCGACCGCGAGCGAAAGTCCTTTGAAACCAGCCACCCGAAGTCCCCCAAGATCCGCTCATCCCCGCGCAGGCGGGGATCCAAGCCGAATCCATGACCCTACGTACGCGTCCGGATTATTTCAGATCGGCGTTTGGAGTCCCGCAGGCGCGGGAATGGGCGGAAATCAGACGACCCGTTCGACCATCATCTTCTTCACCTCGGCGATCGCCTTGGCGGGGTTCAGGCCCTTCGGGCAGACCTGGGCGCAGTTCATGATGGTGTGGCAGCGATAGAGCTTGAAGGGGTCCTCCAGGGCGTCCAGGCGTTCGCCGGTCGCTTCGTCGCGGCTGTCGATCAGCCAGCGGTAGGCGTGCAGCAGGGCCGCCGGGCCCAGGTACTTTTCGCCGTTCCACCAGTAGCTGGGGCAGGAGGTCGTGCAGCACGCGCAGAGGATGCACTCGTAGAGGCCGTCGAGCTTCTCGCGGTCCTCCGGCGACTGGATCCATTCCTTCTGGGGCTCCGGCGTCTCGGTCTGCAGCCAGGGCTCGATCGACGAGTACTGGGCGTAGAACATGGTGAGGTCGGGCACGAGGTCCTTCATCACCGGCATGTGCGGCAGCGGGCTGATCTGCACGTCCTTGCCGGGCACTTCCGACCAGCCGTGGGTGCAGGCCAGGGTGTTGCGCCCGCCGATGTTCATGGCGCAGGAGCCGCAGACGCCCTCGCGGCACGAGCGGCGGAACGCCAGCGTCGGGTCCATGGTGTTCTTGATGTGGATGAGCGCGTCCAGGACCATGGGCCCGCAGGCGCCGACGTCGACGTCATAGGTGTCCCAGCGCGGGTTCTCGGTCCCCTCGGGGTCGTAGCGGTAGACCTTGAAGGTCTTCACCTTGGTGGCGCCTTCCGGCGCCGGATGGTGCTTGCCGCGGACGACGCGGGAGTTCTTCGGCAGGGCGAGTTCGACCATGGTCGGAGTCCTTAGACGGAAACGGTCTGGTTATGGGGTTGGTCAGCGCCAGGCATGCATGATCACCCGGCTGCGCAGCCAGTAGCGATGGGGGCTGCGCCAGTGCGGCCGGACCATCGGGTGGTTGGAGATCTCGATCCGCGTGAACCCCAGGTCGCGGGTCATCGCCTCGAGGCAGGCGCGGTTGGGCGCCCAGAAGTTGGTCGCGTCGTTGTTCAGCTCCGCGCCGCGGTAGTAGCGCATCGCCGGCCAGGGCAGGACATCGAGCGCGGTCTCCGTCTCGACCACGAGGCATTCGCCGGTCACCGAGGCCGCCCGCTCCAGGCAGGCCATCGGATCCTTCACGTGGTAGAGCACGCCCAGGAACAGGACCACATCGTGCACGCCCACAGTCTCGGGCGCGATGCGCGGCACGTCGATGTCGAGGCTGTTGGCCTTCGAACCCAGCCGCGCGTGGGCGTAGTCGAAGCCGGCCTTCGTGCCCCAGCCGGCGCCCGACCAGCTGAAGTGGTCCGTCGACAGGACCGAAGCCGCGCCGCGCCGTTCCGCCTCGAAGGAGAAGAAGCCGTCCCAGGCGCCGATATCCAGCACCCGCTTGCCGGCCACGCCATGCCGGAAGACCACCTCAGCCTCCGCCGCCAGCATCGCCGCGGGCTTCTCGCCCACCGTGGCCTCGCCGCCCGGCAGGGTCAGCGAGTGGAACCAGCCGATGGCCGGCCCCTGGGAAGGCGTCACCTCCACCACGGGTTGGGACCCGTCCATCGCCGCCTAGTAGACCCGCGCCTTGGGCGGGATCGGGGCGATGTCGTTGGTCATGGTGTAGTCGTGGACCGGGCGGTAATCGATCTTCACCTTGCCGGTCTTGTCGTCGAACCAGGCCAGGGTGTGCTTCATCCAGGTCTTGTCGTCGCGGTCCGGGAAGTCCTCGCGCGCGTGGGCGCCGCGGCTTTCCTGGCGGGTGTTGGCGCCCACCACCGTGACCACCGCCTGGCCGACCAGGTTGTCGAGCTCCAGCGTCTCCATCAGGTCGGTGTTCCAGATCATGCCGCGGTCGGCGATCGACAGATCCTTGCGCTTGGCCTGGACGGCTTCCAGGCGCTTCACGCCCGAGACCAGGCTTTCGCCGGTGCGGAACACCGCGGCGTCTTCCTGCATCGCCTGCTGCATCTCCAGCCGCAGCTCGGCCGTCGAGGTCTTGCCGGCCGCGTTGCGGAAGCGGTCGAAGCGGGCCAGGTGGCCGTCGGTCATCTCGGGCCGCAGTTCCGGCTGGGTCGCGCCGGCCTTGATGGTGTCGGCGCAGCGCAGGGCGGCCGAGCGGCCGAACACGACGAGGTCGATCAGCGAGTTCGAGCCCAGGCGGTTGGCGCCGTGCACCGACACGCAGGCCGCCTCGCCCACCGCCATCAGGCCGGGCACCACCTGGTCCGGGTTCTTGCCGGCCTTGGTCACGACTTCCGAGTAGAAGTTCGTCGGCACCCCGCCCATGTTGTAGTGGACGGTCGGCAGGACCGGGATCGGCTCCTTGGTCACGTCGACGCCGGCGAAGATCCGCGCGCTTTCCGAAATGCCGGGCAGGCGCTCGTGCAGCACCTTCGGGTCCAGGTGGTCGAGGTGCAGGTTGATGTGGTCCTTCTTCGGCCCCACGCCGCGGCCTTCGCGGATCTCGATGGTCATGGCCCGGCTGACCATGTCGCGCGGCGCCAGGTCCTTCACGGTGGGCGCATAGCGCTCCATGAACCGCTCGCCCTCGGAGTTGGTGAGGTATCCGCCCTCGCCGCGGGCGCCCTCGGTGATCAGGCAGCCGGAGCCGTAGATGCCGGTCGGGTGGAACTGCACGAACTCCATGTCCTGCGTCGGCAGCCCGGCGCGCAGCACCATCCCGCCGCCATCGCCCGTACAGGTATGCGCGGACGTGCAGGACAGAT